>JBEQAM010000324.1:0-3096 GCA_041640375.1 Rehaibacterium sp.
GGCCGATCTTGATCTCGGCGACGCGGTCGGGAACCTTCATCCACAGATCGATCAGGTCGACCTTGCCGTCGCGGCCGATGGTGTAGACGTAGCGGCCCGAGTGCGACAGGCGCGAGATGTGCACCGCATAGCCGGTCTTGACGATGTTGATGATTCGCTTGCTGCGGCCGTCGATCAGCGCCACCTCGCCCGAATCGCGCAGGGTGACCGAGAAGATGTCGTCGATGTCGTAGTCGTTCATCTTGCGGGTTGGGCGCTGGGCGACCGGCACCAGCACCTTCCAGCTCTCGCGCATCTCCTTCATGCCCCACTCCGGCGGGTCCGGTGGGGTGTGCTGCAGGAACTTCGCCATCAGCTCGATCTGCGGTGCGGTCAGCTCGCCGCCGGTGCCGAAGTTGGGCATGCCCGCCGGCGAGCCGAAGTTGATCAGCGCCTTGAGGTATTCGGTGCCCTTGGCCTGGGTGAGGTCGGGCGTGAGCGGCTTGCCGGTGGCGCCCTTACGCAGCACGCCATGGCAGCCGGCGCAACGCTGGAAGAAGATGTCGGTGGCCTCGGCGAATTCGGCCTCGGTCATGTCCGGCGCGCCGGGCGTGCGGATCTGCGCGACCGCGGCGCCGGCGACCGGCGAGGGCGCGCCCTGGTAGGCGGCCTCGGCCTGGGTGGTGCCCGGATGGGCCTGGCCCTGGGCCGGATCGGTCGGCGCGCCGGTGCCGCGGCGCACGGCGGCGACCTGCTCGGCGCTCACCGTGCGGCCATCGTTGCCCCAGCTGCCGTAGACGTGGCTGAGGATCGCCGCCACGTCGGCGTCGCCGAGGTGGCTCATGGCCGGCATCACGCCGTTGTAGGTGTCGCCATTGACCTGGATCGGGCCCGACAGCCCCTTGAGGACGACCTCGATCGCCTGCTCGGTGGTCATGCCGTTGAGCCGGTCGGCGCCGGCCAGCGGCGGGAAGGCGCCCTTCAGGCCGGTGCCCTCGGGTTGGTGGCAGGCGGCGCAGTGGGCGAGGTAGGCGGCCTTGCCGGCCTCGGCGCCAAGCTTGGGCGGGCGTTCGTTCACCACATCGCTGCCGCAGGCCGTGCCGGCCGCGAGCAGTACGAGCAACGCACTGGCGAGTCTGCTGATACGCATGGTGCTACCCCATCGTGTGAGAGCCCTTCCCCGCGGCGCCGGCGGCGGCCGGGCGGGATGCACTCAGCCTGCGCCGGTGTCACGGCGTCCGGCCTGATCCAGATCAAGTCCGGTGCCGGTCACGCCCGCCTGTGCGCCTGCGCCTGATCCAGGTCAGGTCCGCCGCAGCCGCCACCCGGCGGGATGACCCGGATCAAGTCCGGACGGGCTGCGATCGCCTAGCGTGCATGGCACCCGACCGATTCGACCCGGAGCACAGGATGGCCATCGAAACGCTCTTCCCCCGCGGGCTGGTCTGGGGCATCGCCCTGACGCTGGGCCTGCCCGCCGCCGTCCGCGCCGACGATGCCGCCGTGCGGCTGGACGCCATCGTGGTGGTTGCCAGCCGCGCGCCCGAACCGCTGGCGCAGGTGCAGGCCAGCGTCGCCGTGATCGAGCGCGAGCGCATCGAGCGCGAGCTGGCGCAGGACATCGCCGACCTGGTGCGCTACCTGCCCGGCGTGCGCATCGACGCCGACGCCAACCGCTTCGGCCGTCAGGGCTTCTCGATCCGCGGCCTCGGCGGCAACCGCGTGCGGGTGGAGATCGACGGCGTGCCGATTCCCGATGCCTTCGCGGTCGGCCAGTTCGCTTCGGCCGGGCGCGATCTGGTGGATCTGGAGGCGATCGAGCGGGTGGAAATCCTGCGCGGGCCCGCCTCGACCCTGTACGGCAGCGATGCCCTGGCCGGCATCGTCGCCTTCCGCACGCGCGCGCCGGAGGATCTGCTGGCGCGCGGCGACGGCGAGCGGCATCTGGGCCTGCGTGCGGCCCATGCCACGCGCGACGACAGCACGCTGCTCGGCGCGAGCTGGGCCGGCGCCTCGACCAACGGTTGGCAGGCGATGGCGCTGGCCGCGCGGCGCCAGGGCCACGAAACCGGCAACCGCGCCTGGCGCGAACAGGACGCGCCCAACCCCGCCGACTACCGTCGCGACAGCGCGCTCGCCAAGCTCGTGCGCGACGCCGGCGACTTGGGCCGCTGGACGTTCGTGCTCGACCACAGCGCCCAGCAGCAGCAGACCGACGTGCGCTCGCAGCGCTTCGCGCCGGGCCGTTTCGCCACCACCTGGCGGCTGGATGCCGACGATCGTGCGCGGCGCGACCGCCTCAGCGCGCAGGGCGAGTGGGCGGCGCCGCTGCCGTGGCTGGAGCGGCTGGAACTGCTCGTCTACGGCCAGCGCAGCGAGGTCCGGCAGGACAGCTTCCAGTACCGCCTGCCCGACCGCGCCACGCCGTTCGCGTCGCTGCGCTGGCGGCGCTTCGAATTCGCTCAGCGCGAGGCCGGCCTCGATCTGGTCGGCCAGTCGCGCGGCGAATTCCTCGGCGCGCGCCACTGGCAGGTGTTCGGCGTCGAACTGCAACACACCCGCTACAGCGGCCTGCGCGACGGCCTCGAAACCAACCTCGCCAGCGGCGCCACCAGCACGGTGATCCTCGGCGAGCGCTTCCCGGTGCGCGACTTCCCCGATTCGCGGGCGCGCCGCGCCGCGCTGTTCTGGCAGGACCAGATCCGCTACGGCGACCTCGCGCTCGTGCCCGGCCTGCGCTGGGAGCGTTACCGGCTCAAGGCCCGTCCCGATGCGATCTTCGTCGAGGATTACCCCGACATCGAAACGGCCGATGTCGGCGAGGACAGTGTCACGCCGCGCCTGGGCCTGCGCTGGTCGCTGTCGCCGCGCGCCAGCCTGTTCGCGCAGTACGCGCGCGGCTTCCGCGCGCCGCCGTTCTCGGACGTCAACATCGGCCTGTTCCTGCCCAGCTTCAACTACGAGGTGCGGCCCAATCCCGATCTCCGGCCCGAGACCAGCCGCGGGCTGGAGGCCGGCCTGCGCTGGCAGGGCGAGGCGGTGCAGGCGACCGTGTCGGTGTACGAGAACCGCTACCGCGACCTGATCGAGTCGCGTGCCAACCTCGGCGTCGATCCG
>JBEQAM010000325.1:0-3072 GCA_041640375.1 Rehaibacterium sp.
CTCCGGCGCCTGCTGCTTGGTGGCCGGCACCTCGGCCGACACCTCGCCCTCGGCGGCCGGCTCGGCCTCGACGCGGGCGTGCTTGGCGATCACCACCGCCACGTCGTGCTCCTTGCCGAGCTTGAGCTCAGGGATCGTCACGCCGTCCGGCAGCTTGATCTGCGACAGGTGGATGATATCGCCGACCTTCAGGTCGGACAGGTCGAGCTCGATGAACTCCGGCAGATCCTTCGGCAGGCAGCTGACCTCGACCTCGTTGAGCTCGTGGGTGATGACCACGCCCGCCGCCTTGCCGGCCGGCGACTTCTCCTGGTTGAGGAAGTGCAGCGGCACCTTCACGCGCAGGGTCTCGTTCTCGCTGACGCGCATGAAGTCCAGGTGCATGATCTGGGCCTTGAACGGGTGACGCTGCATGTCGCGCAGCAGCACCTTCTGGCTCTGCCCGTCGACGTCCAGCTCGAGGATGGCCGAGTAGAACCATTCGTTCTGGCTGATGTGCCACAGCGAATTGTGCTCGAGCTGGATGCTCTGCGGCTCGGCGTGACCGCCGTAGACGACGGCCGGCACGTAACCCGCGCGACGCAGGCGGCGGCTCGCACCTTTCCCCTCGTCGCCACGGGCGGTGGCGGTGATCTTGTGTTCGGACATGACGTTTCTACCTTGGGTTTGGAATGGCCTTGCGGCCGGGGCTCCCCCGCGACCAGGGGAGTGCTTGCCGACGGACGGGATTCCGCCCGCCGATCAATCCACGTAGAGCGAACTCACCGACTCGCCGAAGGCGATGCGGCGGATCGTCTCGGCGAGCAGCTCGGCGACGCTGAGCTGGCGGATGCGGTCGCAGGCGCGGGCCGCTTCCGACAGCGGGATGGTGTCGGTCACCACCAGTTCGTCGAGCTGCGAATTGGTCAGGTTGCCGATCGCCGGGCCCGACAGCACCGGGTGGGTGCAGTAGGCGACGACCTTGCGCGCGCCGTTCTCCTTCAATGCCGCCGCCGCGGCGCAGAGCGTGCCGGCGGTGTCGACGATGTCGTCCACCAGCACGCAGGTCTTGCCGGCAACGTCGCCGATGATGTTCATCACCGTGGCGACGTTGGCCTTGGGCCGGCGCTTGTCGATGATCGCCAGCTCGGCGTCGTCCAGCCGCTTGGCGATCGCCCGGGCGCGCACCACGCCGCCGACGTCGGGACTGACCACGATCAGGTTGTCGGTGCCCTGGTTGCGCCAGATGTCGGCCAGCAGCAGCGGCGAGGCGTAGACGTTGTCGACCGGGATGTCGAAAAAGCCCTGGATCTGGTCCGCGTGCAGATCGACGGTGAGCACCCGGTCGGTGCCGACCGCGCTGAACATCTTGGCTGCCACCTTGGCCGTGATCGGCACGCGCGCCGAGCGCGGGCGGCGATCCTGGCGGGCGTAACCGAAGTACGGCACCACCGCGGTCACCGAGGCGGCGCTGGCGCGCTTGAGCGCATCGATCAGCACCAGCAGCTCCATGAAGTTCTCGGCGGCCGGGGCGCAGGTCGGCTGGATCACGAACACTTCCTGCCGGCGCACGTTCTCCTCGATCTCGACCTGGGTCTCGCCGTCGGAGAAACGGCTGACCAGGGCCTTGCCCAGGCGGATGCCGAGCTCGCGGCACACTGCCTGCGCCAGCGGGCGGTTGGCGTTGCCGGTGAAGACGAGCAGCCCGTCGTTTTTCACTGTATCCACCTGTCGCGCCCCACAGGGCCGGTTGCCGTCGATAAGGGCCGTGCCGATGGCAGGGGCGGTAGGATTCGAACCTACGCATGCCGGGATCAAAACCCGGTGCCTTAACCGCTTGGCGACGCCCCTGCGTAACCCTCCGGAGCGCGCCGCGCGGCCAGCGCGTCGAGCAGCGGCGAGCGCTCGACGCCGGCCGCCTCCCAGGCACGCAGCCCCACCGGCAGCGCCGCCAGCGCGGCTTCGGCCTGCGCCCGCGACCCGAAGGCCACGAAACAGCCCGCGCCGGTGCCGGTCAGACGCGCCGCGCCGAAGCGCGAAAGCGCCGACAACGCCGCATCCACGGCCGGCTCGCGCCGACGCAGCACCGCCTCGAAGGCATTGCCGAGCTCGGCTCCGGAAACAAAGTCGGTTATTGTCGCCGGCCGCGCATCCCGCGTCAAATCAGGTGCTTGGAACAGCTCGCGGGTCGGCACCGTCACCCCCGGGTCGACGATCAGGTACCAGGCCGGCGGCAACGCGACCGGGGTCAGGCGCTCGCCCACCCCTTCGGCCCAGGCGCTCTGGCCACGGACGAACACCGGCACGTCAGCGCCCAGCGCCAGACCGATGTCGGTCAGCCGGTCCAGGCCCAGCGCCGTGCCCCACAGCCAATCGAGTGCGCGCAGCGTCGTGGCTGCGTCCGAGGAGCCGCCGCCGAAACCGCCACCGACGGGGATGCGCTTGACCACTTCGATGTCGGCGCCGAGCGTGGTGCCGCTGGCCGCCTGCAGGGCGCGGGCGGCGCGCACGGCCAGATCGGCGTCCTCGCTGACGCCGGCCAGCCCGGCCAGGCGGCGGATGCGTCCGTCGGCGCGCACGCGCAAGCGCACCGTGTCGCCCCAGTCGAGCAACCGGAACACCGTCTGCAGCAGGTGATAGCCGTCGTCGCGGCGGCCGGTGATGCGCAGGAACAGATTGAGCTTGGCCGGCGCCGGCCAGTCGCTCCAGCCCGGGTCGCGGGGTCCGCTCATGGTCGGGCGGCGAGGTCCGGAGCGGGCCAGTCCCAGCGGTCGACGGTCAGCCGTACCCGTGCCTCGCCACGGCTGGCGAACAGCCGCAACGGGCGCGGTGGCACGGCGGCGGCATCCCAGAGCCGGTATTCGACCCGCCAGTCGTGTTGCAGCAGCAGGGCCGGCAGCCCCTCGGGCCCGAATTCCAGCATCGCCGCCCCGGGCGCGCGCGCACCACGCACCCAGGCGGCCAGGGCCTCGACCGGGATCAGCCAGCCGGTCGCCTCCCACAGCAGCCGCTGCGGGTCCTCGCCCTCGCGCGGACCGCCGTCCAGGCCCTCCAGCCGCACCACGCCGCCCCGGCGCAGCAGCCGCCAGCTCT
>JBEQAM010000326.1:0-3063 GCA_041640375.1 Rehaibacterium sp.
GCGCCACCCGGCCGAGCTGCGCCGGCGTGTAGGCGTAATCGAGCCGCACCGGGGCGGCGAAGCCCTGGTTGAAGGCCGGCAGCGGCCTGACCGGCAGGCCGTCGAAGCGGATCTCGTGGCTGTCGGCGGACAGCTCGATCAGGTCGCCGCGCACCACGGCATCGCCCTCGGCGACGGCCGCGATCGGCTCGCCGTCGGGGCCGTAGAGCGCGAAGCGCAGCGGGATCAGCAAGGCCTGCTTGTCCGGCTGGCCCGGTGTCGGCGGGGTGTGCTGGCGGATGCGCAGGGTGTAGCGACCACGCAGGGCGTCGTATTCGTCGTCGATGTGCAGTTGCGGGGTGCCGGCCTGCGCATACCAGCGCGCGAACTGCGCCAGGTCGCGGCCGGACACGGCGGCGTGGGCGGCGAGGAAATCCTCCACGGTGGCGGCGCGGCCGTCGTTGTCGGCGAAGTAGCGGTCCATGCCGGCACGGAAGGTTTCCTCGCCGAGCAGGGTGTGCAGCATGCGCACGATCTCCGCGCCTTTCTCGTACACCGTGAGCGTGTAGAAGTTGTTGATCTCGCGGTACTGCACCGGCCGCACCGGATGCGCCAGCGCGCCGGCGTCCTCGGCGAACTGGCGGCCGCGCAGCAGGCGCACGTCCTCGATGCGCTTGACCGCGCGCGAGTGCAGGTCGGCGGTGAACTCCTGGTCGCGGAAGACGGTGAGCCCTTCCTTGAGCGCGAGCTGGAACCAGTCGCGCAGGGTGACGCGGTTGCCCGACCAGTTGTGGAAATACTCGTGGCCGATCACCGATTCGACCGCGAGGTAGTCGGCATCGGTGGCGGTGTCCGGGTCGGCGAGGATGTAGCGGGCGTTGAAGATGTTCAGGCCCTTGTTCTCCATCGCACCCATGGTGAAGTCCTGCACGGCGACGATGTTGAACACGTCCAGATCGTAGGTGCGGCCGAAGCGCTGCTCGTCCCAGCGCAGCGCACGCTCGATGGCGTCGAGCGCGAAACCGCAGCGGCCGATGTCCTCCGGCGCCGCCCACACGGCCAGCCGCACCGCGCGCCCTTCGGCGGTGACCAGGTCGCGGTGGATGCCCTCGAGCCGGCCCGCCACCAGCGCGAACAGATAGCAGGGCGTGGCGTGCGGGTTTTCCCACACGGCGTAGTGGCGGCCGTCGTCGAGCGTGCCGCGCTCGACCGGGTTGCCGTTGGCCAGCAGCACTGGGAAGCGCGCGCGGTCGGCGCGCAGGGTGACGCGCCAGGCCGACATCACGTCGGGCCGGTCGAGAAACCAGGTGATGCGGCGGAAGCCCTCGGCCTCGCATTGGGTGATCAGCAGGCCGCGGCTGGCGTACAGACCCTCCAGCCGGGTGTTGCGCGCCGGATGGATGCGCGCCCGCGTTTCCAGCACGCAAGGGCCGACGAGGCCGTGCACGGTGAGGCTCTCGCCATCGAGCGCATAGCGTGCCGGCGGCAGCGGCTGGCCATCCACCGCGATGTCCAGCAGCGCCAGCTCCTCGCCGTCCAGCCGCAGCGGCGCGCCCGGCGCGTATGACTCGCCGGGCGTCAGTTCCAGCCGCGCCGCGACCACGGTGTCGTCCAGGTCGAGGTCGAAGGCCAGCTCGGTGCGGACGATGCGCCAGGCGGGCGGGCGGTAGTCGGCGAGGCGGACGATGCGGGCGTCTTCGGTCATGGTCGGCGAGTGCGCGGCGTGAGCCGTCAAGGCTAACTCAAGCGGGGTTTCGGGATCGCGGGAATCGCGCGAGCACAGGATCCTCGTCCCCGCGAAAGCGCGGACCCGGTGACTTTCCCGGTCACCGATAAGCACGGGATTCCCGCTTTCGCGGGAATGACGACTATGCTTCGAAGGCCTTTCGACCCCAACGCCCGACCCATGGACCCCACCACCCACCGCCCCACTCTCGACGACATCCACGCCGCCGCCGCGCGCATCGCGCCGCACGCGCAGCTCACCCCGGTGCTGCGCTCGCGCTCCCTGGACGCGCTGGCCGGCTGCGAGCTGCATTTCAAGTGCGAGAACCTGCAGCGAGTCGGCGCCTTCAAGTTCCGCGGGGCGGTCAATGCGGTGTTCTCGCTGAGCGACGAGGAAGCCGCGCGCGGCGTGGTCACGCAGAGCTCCGGCAACCACGGCGCGGCGGTCGCGTTGGCCTGCCGACTGCGCGGCATTCCCGCAACGGTGGTGGTGCCGCACAACGCGCCGAGGATCAAGTTGGCGGCGATCCACGCGTTCGGCGCCCGCATCGTGCCCTGCGAGGTGAACCAGGCCGCACGCGACGCCGCCACCGCGCAGGTGCTGGCCGAGACCGGCGGCCGCCTGATCCATCCGTTCAACGACGCCCGCGTGATCGCCGGGCAAGGCACCGCCACGCTGGAGCTGCTGCATCACGCGCCCGGGCTGGACACGCTGATCGCGCCGGTCAGCGGCGGCGGCCTGCTCTCGGGCACGGCGCTGGCGGCGCACGGCATCGAGCCGGGCATCCGCGTGCTCGGCGCCGAACCGGAAGGCGCGCGCGACGCCCACGATTCGCTCAAGGCCGGCGAGCGCATCACCGGCCGCGTCGCCGACACCGTCTGCGACGGTCTGCGCGCCGAGCTCGGCCCGCTCACCTTCCGCATCCTGCGCGAGCACGTCGAGGACATCCTGCTCGCCGGCGAGGCCGAGATCATCGCCGCCATGCGGCTGGTCTGGGACCGGCTGAAGCTGGTGATCGAGCCGAGCGCGGCGGTGCCGCTGGCGACGATCCTGAAAAACCCCGAGCGGTTCCGCGGCCGCCGCGTCGGCGTGATCCTGTCCGGCGGCAACGTCGATCTGGACGCGCTGCCGGCGCTGTTCGCGCGCGCCGGCTGAGCCGGCTTCAGCCGGCGGCGTCGGGCAGCAGCCGCACCAGATAGTCGGCGCGGGCCAGGTCGGCATCGCTGGCGCTAAGCACGGTGGCGACGTAGGCGTCGCGCTCGAAGCCGATCACTTCCAGATCCCAGACGCAGAACGACTCGCCGTCGCGCGCGGCGCGCCAGTCGCCGCCACCGTGCGGGCGCACGAAGACACGCAGC
>JBEQAM010000327.1:0-3062 GCA_041640375.1 Rehaibacterium sp.
GCTGGTCGCCAGCATCGCCGACGGCCGCCTGTGCGACGCCCAGGTCGGCGCCTTCGCGATGGCGGTGTGCCTGCGCGGCATGGACAAGGACGAGACCCTCGCGCTGACCCTGGCGATGCGCGACAGCGGCGTGCGCCTGGACTGGCGCGACGCCGGCCTGCACGGGCCGGTGCTCGACAAGCACTCCACCGGCGGCGTCGGCGACTGCACCAGCCTGCTGCTCGGCCCGCTGGTCGCGGCCTGCGGCGGCCACGTGCCGATGCTGTCCGGGCGCGGGCTGGGCCACACCGGCGGCACGCTGGACAAGCTCCAAGCCATCCCCGGCTACGACGTCGCGCCGTCGAGCGAACGGCTGCGCCGGGTGGTGCGCGAGGCCGGGGTGGCCATCGTCGGCGCCAGCGCCGACCTGGCGCCCGCCGACCGTCGCCTGTACGCGATCCGCGACGTCACCGCCACGGTCGAATCGACGCCGCTGATCGTCGCCTCGATCCTGTCCAAGAAGCTCGCCGCCTCGCCCGACGCACTGGTGTTGGACGTGAAGGCCGGCAGCGGCGCGACCCTGCCCGACTTGGCACAGGCGCGCGCGCTCGCCGAGCGGCTGGTCGCCGTCGCCGGCGCCGCCGGCCTGCCGGCCAGCGCCCTGCTCACCGACATGAGCCAGCCGCTCGCCTCCGCGGTCGGCAATGCGCTCGAACTGCGACTGGCGCTGCGTCACCTGCGCGGCGAACAGGCCGAACCGCGCCTGCTCGCCGTCACCCTCGCGCTCGGGGTCGAGATGCTGTTGCAGGGCCGGCTCGCCCGCGACCGCGCCGACGCCGAGGCCCGGCTGCGCCTGGCGCTGTCCAGTGGCCGCGCCGCCGAGCGCTTCGCCCGCATGGTCGCCCTGCTCGGCGGCCCGCGCGACCTGCTCGAACGCGAGGATGGCCATCTCGCCGCCGCGCCCTGCATCGCGCCGGTGTTCCCGACGTGCGAGGGGGTGGTCGCCGCCATCGATACCCGCGCGCTCGGGCTGGCGGTGGTCGCGCTCGGTGGCGGCCGCCAGCGCACCGACGCGGACATCGACCCGCGCGTGGGGCTGGAGCGCGTCGCCGCCATCGGCGCCCGCGTCGGCCGCGACGCGCCGCTGGCCTGGGTGCATGCCGGCGATCCCGGCGCGCTGACACAGGCCGCGCAGCGGCTGCGCGCCGCCTTCCGCCTCGCCGACTGCGCCGAGGCGCCAGCGCCGATCCACGCTCACCTGGCTACGGCCGAGACCGCGACCCGACCTGCGACCGCATGAATCGCGCCATCGCACTCGTGCTCGACTCGCTCGGCATCGGCGCCCTGCCCGACGCCGACCGCTACGGCGACGTCGGCGCCGACACCTTCGGCCACATCGCTGGCTGGTGCGCACGCCCGGCGGCCGACGGCGGACGCGGCCGACCGCTGGCGATCCCGCACCTGCAAGCGCTGGGACTGGTCCACGCCCATGCCGCCGTGGCCGGGCGCTTCGCCGATGGCCTGGCGCCGGCATGCCCGCCCGTGGCCCGCTGGGGCTTCGCCCGCGAGCGCTCCACCGGCAAGGACACCGTCTCCGGCCACTGGGAGATGGCCGGCCTGCCGGTGGATTTCGAGTGGGGCTACTTCCGCGAACCCGAACGCAGCGTTCCGCGCGACCTGCTCGACGCGCTCGGCGACGCCGCCGGCGTGCCCGGCTTCCTCGGCAACTGCCACGCCTCGGGCACCGAGATCCTCCGCCGGCTCGGCGACGAGCACATCCGCAGCGGCCGGCCGATCGTCTACACCTCGGCCGACTCGGTGCTGCAGATCGCCGCGCACGAGGAAACCTTCGGGCTGGAACGCCTGTACCGCCTGTGCCGGCAGGCGCGCCGGCTCGCCGACGGCTACCGCATCGGCCGCGTCATCGCCCGGCCGTTCACCGGCAGCCGCGCCGACGATTTCAAGCGCACCACTCACCGCCGCGACTGGGCCATGCCGCCCACCGCGCCCACCCTGCTCGACCGGCTCGCCGAGGCGGGCGGCGAGGTCGTCGCCGTCGGCAAGATCCGCGACATCTTCGCCGGCCGCGGCATCACCCGCGCGATCCAGGCGCACGGCCTGCCGGCGCTGATGGCGGCCACCGGCGAAGCCTTCGCCCGCTGTCCCGACGGCGGGCTGGTGTTCACCAATCTGGTCGATTTCGACCAGGACTACGGCCACCGCCGCGACGTGGCCGGCTACGCCGACGCGCTGGAACGCTTCGACGCCCTGCTGCCGCCGCTGCTCGCCGCGCTCGGCCCCGGCGACCTGCTGGTGCTGACCGCCGACCACGGCAACGACCCCACCTGGCCCGGCAGCGACCACACCCGCGAGCACATCCCCATCCTCGCCTTCGGCCCCGGCCTCGCGCCCGGGCCGATCGGCGGCCGCGACAGCTTCGCCGACATCGGCCAGAGCCTGGCGCGGCACTTCGGCCTGCCAGCGCTCACGCACGGAGCATGCTTCCTGTGACCACCCCGCACATCGCCGCGCGGCCGGGCGATTTCGCCGACACCGTGCTGCTCCCGGGCGACCCGCTGCGCGCCCGCCACATCGCCGAGACGCACCTTGCCGATGCCAGCCTCGTCACCGACGTGCGCGGCATGCTCGGCTACACCGGCACCTGGAACGGCCAGCCGATCTCGGTGATGGGCAGCGGCATGGGCATCCCCTCGTGCTGCATCTACGCCACCGAGCTGATCGAACACTTCGGCGTGCGCCGCCTGCTGCGCGTCGGCACCTGCGGCGCGGTGCGCGGCGAGGTCGCCCTGGGCGACCTCGTGCTCGGCCTGGCCGCCAGCACCGACTCCAACATCAACCGCCTGCGCTTCCGCGGCCTGGAGCACGCCGCCGCCGCCAGTTGGCCGCTGCTGCGCGACATCGCGGCCACGGCCGACGCGCAGGGCGTCGCGCTGCGTGTCGGGCCGATCTTCTCCACCGATCTGTTCCACGCCGACGACCCGGCCCTGCTCGACCGGCTCGAACGCATGGGCATCCTCGGCATCGAGATGGAGGCCGCCGGCCTGTACGGCCTCGCCGCCGAG
>JBEQAM010000328.1:0-3018 GCA_041640375.1 Rehaibacterium sp.
CAACCCCACGCGGCGGAGGGGCGGTGCTGCCGGCCGCCGGCTTCGAGCGCTGCGGCCCCGGCCGTGGTGATCTCGATCCCTCGAACCGCCCGGCGCGGACCCGCATGCCGGCGCGTATGGGAAGGGAGCGGCGACCTGCCTTCGCCTCCTGTGCCGATGGCAGGCCGAGCCCCGACGTTTCCGACCTTTCTGTAACAATCCACGCGGCATCATTCGCACTTTCCCGATCTGGAGCGGTCATGCGCGTCACCCTGTTCGGCACGGGCTATGTGGGCCTGGTCACCGGCGCCTGTCTGGCGGAAGTGGGCAATCAGGTGTGCTGTGTCGATATCGATGCCGCCAAGATCGCGCGCCTGAACCGCGGCGAAATCCCGATCCACGAGCCGGGCCTGGAGGACATGGTCCGCGCCAACCGTGCCGCGGGCCGGTTGAACTTCACCACCGACGGACGGGTCGGCGTCGCGCACGGCGAGATACTGATGATCGCGGTCGGCACGCCCCCCGACGAGGACGGCAGCGCCGATCTGAGCCATGTGCTGGCCGTGGCGCGCACCATTGGCCGTCATCTGACGGATCCGGCACTGGTGGTCAACAAGTCGACCGTGCCGGTGGGCACGACGGCCCTGGTGCGCGAGACCATCGCGGCCGAACTGGCCGCGCGCGATGTCACGATCGATTTCGATGTGGTTTCCAACCCCGAGTTCCTGAAGGAAGGCGATGCGGTCAAGGACTGCATGCGGCCGGATCGCATCGTGATCGGCGCCGACAGCGCCGGCGCGGTCGAGCTGCTCAAGCGGTTGTACGCGCCGTTCAATCGAAACCACGAGCGCATCGTGACGATGGACCCGCGTTCGGCCGAACTGACCAAGTACGCTGCCAATGCGATGCTCGCCACCAAGATCTCCTTCATGAACGAAATGGCGAACATCGCCGAGCGGGTCGGCGCCGACATCGAGATGGTGCGCCGGGGCATCGGCTCGGATCCGCGGATCGGCCATCATTTCATCTATCCCGGCGTCGGCTATGGTGGCTCGTGTTTCCCCAAGGACGTGCAGGCGCTCGGGCGCACGGCACGCGAGCACGGTTACGAGCCGCGCATCCTCGATGCGGTCGAGGCGGTCAATCGGCGCCAGAAGGACAAGCTGTTCGAGCTGATCGCCCACCATTTCGGCGGCCGGCTGTCCGGCCGCACCATTGCGGTGTGGGGGTTGGCTTTCAAGCCCAACACCGACGACATGCGCGAGGCTCCCAGTCGCGCGCTGCTGCAGCGGTTGTGGGAGGCCGGCGCGAAGGTGCGCGCCTACGATCCCGAGGCGATGGACGAGGCGCGCCGGATCTTCGGCGCGCGTGCCGATCTGGCACTGTGCGACAGCGCGCAGGCTGCCGTCGATGGCGCCGATGCGCTGGCGGTGGTGACCGAGTGGAAGGCGTTCTGGAGTCCGGACTTCGTCGCGCTGCGCGAGCGCCTGCGTGAGCCTGTGATCTTCGACGGCCGCAACATCTACGACCCCGCGCAGGTCGAGGCGGCCGGGCTGGCCTATTACGGCATCGGGCGCGGGCGTTCGCTGCGCAGCGGCTGACGCGCGACGGGGCGGCCGGTATGCCTTTGCGCCGTTGCGCACGGCGTGCAGAATGCGACCGCCCCCGACAAAGAGAAGATCGCCCATGAGCGCATTGCCCGAGCTGTCTCAGGCCCGCATCGCCGTCATCGGCCTCGGCTATGTGGGGCTCCCGCTGGCCGTCGCCTTCGCGCCCCGCTACGACACGCTCGGCTTCGACATCGACCCGGCCCGGGTCGAGCAGCTGCGCCGTGGCGAAGAGCGCACCGGTGAAATTACGCCGGACGAGCTGCCCGCACTCGCGCAGTTGAAGGTTTCCTGCGACGTGGCCGATCTGGCCGACCGCAACGTCTTCGTGGTGGCCGTGCCCACGCCGGTCAACCGCCACAAGTGGCCGGACATGACGCCGCTGGCGCGTGCCAGCGAGACGGTCGGCGCGCACCTGAAGCCCGGCGCGGTGGTGATTTACGAGTCCACCGTCTATCCCGGCGCGACCGAGGAGGTCTGCGTGCCGGTGCTCGAGCGCGTCTCCGGCCTGACGTTCAACCGTGACTTCTTCGTCGGCTACAGCCCCGAGCGCATCAATCCGGGCGATCGCCAGCACCGCCTGCCGACCATCGTGAAGGTGACCTCCGGCTCGACGCCGGCCGCGGCGGCCTTCGTGGATGCGCTCTACCGCAGCGTCATCGCCGCCGGCACCCACCTGGCGCGCGACATCCGCACCGCCGAGGCGGCCAAGGCGATCGAGAACACCCAGCGCGACGTCAACATCGCGCTGATGAACGAGCTGGCGATGATCTTCGGCCGGCTCGGCATGGACACCGAGGCGGTACTGGCGGCGGCGCGCACCAAATGGAACTTCCTGCCGTTCTCGCCCGGCCTGGTCGGCGGCCACTGCATCGGCGTGGATCCGTACTACCTGATCCACAAGGCGCAGGAGGCCGGCCACCATCCCGAACTGATCACCGCTGCGCGTCGCATCAACGAGGGCATGGCGCCTTACGTCACCGGGCAGCTGCTGCGGCTGATGGCGTTGCGCCGCATCCCGATCGTCGATGCCCGCGTGCTCGTGCTCGGTATCACCTTCAAGGAGGACTGCCCGGATCTGCGCAACAGCCAGGTGCGGGTGGTGGTCGAGGAGCTGCGCCGCTGCCATGCCCGGGTCGACCTGCACGATCCCTGGGCCGATCCGGACGAGGCCGAGCGCGAATTCGGTGCCCGTCCGGTAGCCGCGCCGGCATCGGGGAGTTACGACGCGGTCATGATCGCGGTCGCCCATCGGCAGTATCGCGCCCTGGGCGAGGCCGGCATCCGCGCCTTCCTGCGCGAGGGCGGGGTGGTGTACGACGTCAAGTACGTGCTGCCGTCCGGCGCTGCCGACGGGCGGCTGTAGCCGGCGCCGGCTACAATCGGCGCATGGATCCCGTCATCGAGCAACGCCTGGTCGAACTCGAGTCGC
>JBEQAM010000329.1:0-3012 GCA_041640375.1 Rehaibacterium sp.
TTCTTCGACAAAATCGTCGTGATCGCCGCCGTCAAAGTCGTCTTCCCATGATCCACGTGACCAATCGTCCCCACGTTCACGTGCGGCTTCGTACGCTCAAACTTCTCCTTCGACATGATCGATTCCTCGCTTCAACCGTTGACGATGGCCGAAAATACAAACTTGGTGCCCATGGGCAGGATTGAACTGCCGACCTCTCCCTTACCAAGGGAGTGCTCTGCCACTGAGCTACATGGGCGCGGCGCCCGCGATGACTCCCGACGCATTGTTGTTGGAGCGGGTGAAGGGAATCGAACCCTCGTCGTAAGCTTGGAAGGCTTCTGCTCTACCATTGAGCTACACCCGCGTCAGCCGAGACAGAAACAGCCTGCCGGAGGCGCTGCGCGCCGACCGATCCGGCCGCCGACCGAGTCGCCGATCGACCCAATTACCCGTTCCGAGAAAACATATTGCCGTTGGTGGAGGGGGTAGGATTCGAACCTACGAAGGCTGAGCCAACAGATTTACAGTCTGCCCCCTTTGACCGCTCGGGAACCCCTCCCCGAAGAAAACTCGAAATTATGGGAGTCGGAGCGGGAAAAGTCAAAGGGCTGGCGAGGTTACGCGAGCGATCGCGCATTGCGGAAACGATTGGGAAGGAATGCGGCCGGGCGTTCGACTCGGCAGAGCCGGCTCCCCGCGACGCCCCTCGGGGGTGGTCGCTTCGGTGGACGATCTAGGGGCCGGGATGGCTGGCGCGTCGGTGGTCGGAACTTTGGCGGCGCTCACGCAACACCAAGCCGCGTCGTGCCAGAAACGGCAACGCGGTGTTCAGCAGACTGCCCGGGCGCCGCCCCTCCCCGCCCGCGGCCCAATCTCAAGCCGCTGATCCATTTGGGAAAGATACCCACTCCGCGGGAAAAGCGGCAGCGCCGGAACCGTGGCATGGCGCCCCCGCCCTAAGCCGAAGGGGGCCGGGCGCATCGAGGCCGCCGTTACGAATGCTGGCGGTTCGCCTTGACCTTGAGCCGGGCGCCCAGCCCCGCTTCCCGGTAAAGCCGGTAGACCCGCTTGCGATTGACCATCCAGCCCTCGGCGCGTAGCAACGCGTACAGCGCCGGGCTGCCATAGCGCGGGTGGGCGTGCGCCAGTTCCCACAGGCGTTCCCGCAAAGCCCCGTTGCGATCCAGCGGCACCCCGCGCCGCACCTTGGAGCGGGATACGCCCAACAGGGCACAGGCGCGCCGCTCGCTGAAGCCGAACTCCGCCACCGCGTGCCTCACCAGCACCACCAGCTGGTGAGGCGTCAGGGCTTTTTTGCAAGGAGCTCCTTGAGGACGCGGTTGTCCTCGTCGGCCGCCGCCAGCGAACGGCGCAGGGCCCTGTTCTCTTCCTCGAGAGCCCGCAGGTTGCGAATTCCTTCCGGATCCAGGCCGGCATAGCGCCGGCGCCACTTGTAAAGCGTGACGTCCGACACGCCGTAATCGGCGGCGAGCTCGGCGACCGGCCGGCCCCCATCGGACGCATCCAGGATCTCGGCGATCGTTTCTTCGGCGAACTGCGGTTTCTTCATGATGCACCCCGTGGCGGCATGCAGTCAGTCCCGACGGGGCCCGGGCATGTCGCAGTCTGCTGTCTCAGGGAGCGCCCGCGCTGCTTGATGGCATGAACCGGGGGAATCCCCCCGGGGCGTCTCCGAACGGGGAAACACTAACGGCCGCCGATGGTGCGGGTTTTGATTTAGGTCAATGGTTGTTGCGATGCACCAACATAAAATTATTAAAGACTTATTGTCGGTCGGCGGCTAATCTGCTGGCGCAGGAACTCGAGGCCGCGCCGGGGATTGAGTCGCACCTGGACGCCAGCAGCATCCACCTCCCGAACCTCCCCGGGCGGGAGGCGGAATCCGCCGGCCGGTCGGGTGACGTCGTTGCCCACCGCCACGTCCAGCGGGCCATCGCCCAGGTTGCGAATCCGGAGCCGTCCCTCCCGGCTCTGGGCGTAGCGCTCGCGCAGCAGCCGGGGCATGAACGCCGGGGGGTGGGGATTGACCACGGTTTCCTGGTGAAGGGGAAGCCGCAGTGTGCGGGAAGCGCCGGGAGGAAGCCGGAACTCGGTGGTGGGTTGGTCCGAGCGGCGACCTTCCAGGTCCAGGTAGCGGGTTCCGCCGTCGGAAGCGAAATCATCGCTGTCGTGGTGCGCGATGACCAGCAATTCGCCGCCCCCCGAGTTCTCCAGCGTGACGGTGACAGGGATCGGCGCCTCGATCCCGCAACCGATAAGCATGGCCGCGGCGGCCAGCACCAGGGCCGAGGCCATCAACGGTGTCTTGGATCTCATTGCCGCCGCCGGGAAAGTGGCCGGGTGGGTCTGGTTGGACTCGAACCAACGACCAAGGGATTATGAGTCCCCTGCTCTAACCGACTGAGCTACAGACCCGGTGGTGCCAACGCGCTCAGAAACCGGCCCGCGCGCCGGGCAAAGGCCGGCGCCGGGCGACACCGGCGCAGCGCCGGCGCAAGCTCAGCCTTCGTTTTCAAGGAAGCTGCGCAGCCGCTCGGAGCGCGACGGGTGGCGCAGCTTGCGCAGCGCCTTGGCCTCGATCTGGCGGATGCGCTCACGCGTGACGTCGAACTGCTTGCCCACCTCCTCCAGCGTGTGATCGGTGTTCATCTCGATGCCGAAGCGCATGCGCAGCACCTTGGCCTCGCGCTGGGTCAGCGTGTCGAGCACGTCGGAGGTGGCGTCGCGCAGGCTGGCGTAGATCGCCGCCTCGTTGGGCGCCAGCGTCGAGGAGTCCTCGATGAAGTCCCCCAGGTGGGAGTCGTCGTCGTCGCCGATCGGCGTCTCCATCGAGATCGGCTCCTTGGAGATCTTGAGGATCTTGCGGATCTTCTCCTCTGGCATCTCCATCTTCTTCGCCAGCAGCGCCGGATCCGGCTCCTGGCCGGTTTCCTGCAGGATCTGGCGCGAGATGCGGTTCATCTTGTTGATCGTCTCGATCATATGCACGGGAATGCGGATGGTGCGCGC
>JBEQAM010000330.1:0-3001 GCA_041640375.1 Rehaibacterium sp.
GCGCCAGCCTCCGCCCAGAGCGTCGGCGCCGTCCCGGCGCTGGGGGAATGCAAGTCGGCCAACGCCCGCAACTGGAAGGAGATCGTCCGGCGCGGCGTCGCCGCGGCCAAGCCGATCTACGCGGCGCAGGTCGCGCTCTACCAGGCGTACATGGGCCTGACCGAGGCGCCGGCCCTGTTCACCGCGGTGAACAAGGACACCGCCGAGCTGCACCACGAGCTGGTGCCCTTCGACGGCGCGCTGGCCCAGGCCACCAGCGACAAGGCGGTGCGCGTCCTGCAGGCCTGCGACGCCGGCGAGTGGCTGCCGCGCATCGCCGCCGAGCCCGATCACCCCGAATGTGCGCGCTGCCCCTGGCGCACGCGGTGCTGGTCATGAGCGCCGCCGAGGTGAACCCGCCGATGCCGGTCGCCCCCGATCCCGCCATGGTCGCGGCCTATGCCGAGATGGTCTTCGGCTGGTGCGAGGGCTGGGTCGCGGTCCGGGCGCTGGCCGAGAAGGGCGGGCCCGACCGCGCGCCGCACACGCCCTTCCTGCCCGCCGATGGCGAGCTCGCGGCGAAGCTCGCCGTGCAGGCGCGCTGGGCCGCCGAGGCGGGCATGGCGCTCTACGTCATCCCCGGCACGGTCGTCGCACCCGGCCAGGCCAGCGCCGAGCACATCGTGCAGATGCAGGTGGTGCTGGTCGATCTCGACGGCGGCGACATCGCCGCGAAGCGGGCGCATCTGGTCCGGCACCTCGGCCCGCCCAGCCTCGAGGTCGCCTCCGGCGGCGTCACGCCGGAGGGCCAGGCGAAGCTCCACCTCTACTGGCGGCTCACCGAGCCGGCCACCGGCGAGGACCTGGCCACGGTGTGCCGGCTGCGGCACGCGATCGCGGTGAAGGTCGGCGGCGATCCGGCCTTCCGCTCGGCGCACCAGCCGATCCGCGTCGCCGGCTCGGTGCACGCGAAGGGCGGCCTGAAGCGCCTCGTGGCGATCCGCCCCGCGAACGGAGCTGACCGCGACCTGACCGAGTTCGCCGAGGCCGTGCTCGCCATGCCCCTCTTGCCGGGCGTGGGCAGCGAAGTTGCGCCGGACCCGGCGGAGGACCCGCTCGACTTCAACGGCGCCGGCCGCGGCGAGGTGACCGAGCTCTTCGGCCAGCAGGTGCGCGAAGGCGGCGCCGACGGCGTCACCCGCTTCGAGGCGCTCTCCCGCATCATCGGCTACTGGATCCGCCGCTGCCAGGACGGCTTCGTCACCGCGGCCCAAGCCTGGCAAGAGATCTGCGACTACAACACCGCGCGGATCTCCCCGCCCTGGCCCGAGGACCGACTGCGTCACGAGGCCGAGCGGCTGTGGCGCAGGGCAGAGGCCAGCCATGGCGGTGCGGGCGCCGCCGACCCCGAGCATGGGGAGGTCGGTGGCGACGGCACCGGCGATGACGGCGTGCTGCCGATCGGCTTCACCGAGGACGCGCTCGCGGCCGAGTTCAGCGAGCAGCACGGCGAGGACTGGCGGCATGTTGCCGTCTGGGGGGCCTGGCTCACCTGGACCGGCTCGCGCTGGGAGCGGGAGGGCACGCTGCGCGCCTTCGACCTCGCCCGTCGCGTCTGCCGCGCCGCGGCCAACCGCGCCAACAACGCCAGGGTCCGCACGAAGCTCTCCCAGGCCGCAACCGTCGCCGCCGTCGAGCGCCTGGCCCGCGCCGATCGCCGGCACGCCACCACCGCCGAGGTCTGGGACCGCGATCCCTGGCTGCTGAACACCCCGGCCGGCATCGTGGATCTGCGCAGCGGCGCACTCGCCCCGCATGACCGCGCGCTCTGCATGACGAAGATCACCAGCGCGGCGCCGCAGGGGGAATGCCCGGCGTGGGTTGCCTTCCTCGCCCAGGTGACGGGCGGCGACGTCGAGCTGCAGGCCTACCTTCGCCGGGTGGTCGGCTACGCGCTCACCGGCGTCACCACCGAGCACGCGCTCTTCTTCCTCTACGGCACCGGCGCGAACGGCAAGTCGGTCTTCGCCAACACCCTGGCCGCCCTGCTCGGCGACTACGCCACCGTCGCGCCCATGGACATGTTCATGGCGACCAGCGGCGACCGCCATCCGACCGACATGGCCGGGCTGCGCGGCGCCCGCATCGTCACCTCGATCGAGACCGAGCAGGGCAGCCGCTGGGCCGAGAGCAAGCTCAAGGCGCTTACGGGGGGCGACCGCATCACCGCGCGCTTCATGCGGCAGGACTTTTTCGAGTTCACCCCCCAGTTCAAGCTGCTGGTCGCGGGCAACCACAAGCCAGCGATCCGCAATGTCGACGAGGCGATGCGGCGGCGGCTGCACATGGTGCCGTTCACGATCACGATCCCTCCCGCCCAGCGCGACAAGCGGCTGCCGGAAAGGCTCCTCGCGGAGCGCGACGGCATCCTCGCCTGGGCGATCGAGGGCTGCCTCGAATGGCAGCGCGTCGGGCTCCGCCCGCCCGCCACCGTGCTCGCCGCCACCGACGAGTACTTCGAGGCGGAGGACGCGCTGGGGCGGTGGATCGAGGAGTGCTGCGAGCGCGGCAGCCAGCACAGCGAGGCGACTGCGGCCCTCTACGCGTCGTGGAAGGCCTGGGCCGAAGCCAGCGGCGAATTCGTCGGCTCGATCAAGCGCTTCTCGCAGACGCTGAGCGCGCGCGGGTTTTCGCCCCACCGCACCAGCGCGCAGCGCTGCTTCATCGGCCTGCGCCTGCGCGCGAACACAACCCATTCCGAAATCGAGATGGAGTTCTGAGCGATGACCGATTGTGACGGATTGACGCGTCACTCCCCTATTGATGCCCTCGCGTGCGCGCGCGCGCGTGAGCAGTCAATGGAAAAACCCGCCGCAATCGTCACCATGCGTCACGGAAGCCTGCTCGCCCTCGACCTCGGCAGCTCTCTCGGCTGGGCGCTGCGGCTGCCGGATGGCAGCATCGCCTCCGGCACCGCCGCCTTCCGGCCCGGCCGCTTCGAGGGCGGCGGCATGGGGTGGCT
>JBEQAM010000331.1:0-3000 GCA_041640375.1 Rehaibacterium sp.
TTCGGCGCCCAGTGCGTGGTGGTCGGCATCGACTCGCTGCGCGACGCCGATGGCGAGTGGCGGGTGCGCCAGTACACCGGCGACCCCGACAAGACCCGCGCGCTGGCTCGCCGCACGCTCGACTGGGTGGAGGAGGCGCAGCGCCTGGGCGCCGGCGAGATCGTGCTCAATTGCATGGGTGTCGACGGCGTGCGCGGCGGCTACGACATCGAGCAGCTGCGCGCCGTGCGTGCGCGCTGCCGAGTGCCGTTGATCGCCTCCGGTGGCGCCGGCGTGGCGGCGCATTTCATCGCGGTGTTCCGCGAGGCCGACGTCGATGGTGCGCTGGCGGCCAGCGTGTTCCACAGCGGCGAGATCCGCATTCCCGAACTCAAGGCGCGCCTGCGCGCCGCAGCCATCGAGGTGCGCGATGCAGCCTGAGGAGATCGAGCGTCTGGACTGGGACAAGCAGGGCGGTCTGCTGCCGGCCATCGTGCAGGACGCCGTCAGCCGCCGCGTGCTGATGCTCGGCTGGATGAGCCGTGAAGCGCTCGCGGCGACCTTGAGGGACGGCCGCGTCACTTTCTTCAGCCGCAGCCGGCAGCGGTTGTGGACCAAGGGCGAGACCTCCGGCGACGTGCTCGAACTGGTCGCCGTCGAGGCCGACTGCGACGCCGACACGCTGCTGGTGCAGGCGATCGCGCACGGTCCGACCTGCCATCTCAAGCGCCCGAGCTGCTTCCCTACCGCGCCGGGCGATTTCCTCGGACGGCTCGATGCGCTGGTCGCCGCGCGCGTTCGCGACCGGCCCGAAGGCAGTTACACCACCAAGCTGCTCGATGCCGGCCCGCGACGGATCGCGCAGAAGGTCGGCGAGGAGGGCGTGGAGACCGCGCTCGCCGCCGTGGCGCAGGACGATGCCGCGCTGCTGGGCGAAGCGGCCGACCTGCTGTACCACCTGCTGGTGCTGCTGCGCGCGCGCGGCCTGTCGCTGGCCGACCTGGTCGCGGTGCTCGAAGCGCGCCATCGCGGCTGAGGACGCGCCTGCAAGCCACCTTCGTCGCGGCGATGATGGCGGGCGCGCTTCCGATGGTCATGCTGCCCGCGGATAATCCGGGCGGTAACCGGAGACCGCCGATGGCCCGCGTCCTGCTGCTGCTCCTGCTGTGCATCGCCAGCGCCCGTGCCGACGAGGCGCGCGGCGTGGTCTGGCTGGACCGCGACGGCAATGGCCAGCGCGATGCCGACGAGCCGGGCGTGGCCGGCGTCAAACTGTCCAATGGCCGCCAGATCACCGTCACCGATGCCGATGGCAACTACCGCCTGCCGCTGCGCGCCGGCGACACGCTGTTCGTCATCAAGCCCGCGCAGTACGTGCTCCCGACCGGCGACGACGGCTTGCCGGCGTTCTGGCGGCACCACTTTCCGGACGGCTCGCCGCCGTTGCGTTACGGCGGCATCCCTGCAACGACGGCGAACCGCACCGACTTTGCGCTGCTTGCCGGCGTGGCCGCCGGCGAGACGCTGGAGGTGCTGGTGTTCGGCGATCCACAGCCGAAATCGCTGGTCGATGTCGGCCATTACGCCCGCGACATCGTCGCGCCGCTGCAGGACGACCCGCGCGCGCAGCTCGGGCTGACGCTGGGCGACGTGGTCGACGACGACCTGTCGCTGTATCCGGCGATGAACGCGGTCACCGCGCGTCTCGGGCTCCCCTGGTTGCATGCCCCGGGCAACCACGATCTCGACTTCGATGCCGGCCGCGACGAGGATTCGCTGCTCACCTTCCGCCGCCACTTCGGTCCGGACAGCTTCGCTTGGGAGGAGGCGCAGGCCAGCTTCATCGTGCTCGATAACGTGATCTACCGCCCGGGGTCACGGCCGGCCTACATCGGCGGATTGCGCGAGGACCAGTTCGCTTTCCTGGAAAGCTACCTGCCGACGCTGCCGAAGGAGCGGCTGCTGGTGATCGCCGCGCACATTCCGTTTTTCGACCCGACCCCGGGCCGCGAAACGTTCCGCCGCGCCGACCGCGAGCGGCTGTTCGCGCTGCTGCGCGACTTTCCGCACGTGCTGCTGCTCAGCGCGCACAGCCACAAGCAGCGCCATCACTTCCACGGCCCGGCCGACGGCTGGGGCGGTGCGGCGCCGCTGCACGAGTACAACGTCGGCGCGGCCTGCGGCGGCTTCTGGGGCGGTGTGAAGGATGCCGACGGCATCCCCGACGCCGTAATGGCCGATGGTACGCCCAACGGCTATGCCCGCCTGAGCGTACGGGCGGGCGGTGATTACGCCTTGCGCTGGTTCGTGGCCCGCGCGCCGGAGGATTACACCATCGCCCTGCACGCGCCGAAGGTGCTGCGACGCGGCGCCTGGCCGGGCGTGCACGTCTGGGCCAACGTCTTCATGGGCATCGATGGCGACCGCGTCGAGGCGCGTATCGGCGACGGCGCGTGGCGGCCGATGCAGCGCGTGGAGCGGGCCGACCCGCGCATCCTCGCCGAGAACCTGGCCGACGATGCCGCCGCGACGCTGCGCGGCTACGACCGCGTGCCGGAAGCGGAAGTATCCACACACCTGTGGCGACTGGCGCTGCCCACCGACCTGCCGGCCGGCGAGCACCGCATCCAGGTCCGCGCCTTCGACCGCTGGCGCGGCGAGCTGCGCGCGGACACCGTCTACCGGCTGGTCGAGGCCGAGCCATGAGCTGGCACACCCTCCGCGGTCAGGCGCCCGAGGTGATCGCCCACCGCGGCGCCAGCGGCGAGCGGCCCGAGCACACGCTGGCTGCCTATGCCCTGGCCCTGGAGCAGGGCGCCGACGTGATCGAGCCGGACCTGGTGCCGAGCCGTGACGGGGTGCTGTTCGCCCGCCACGAGCCGCTGCTTGGCCGCAGCACCGATATCGCGCAACGGGCCGCGTTCGCGGGCCGGCGCCGCGACGGCGATTGGCACAGCACCGATCTCGACGCCGACGAACTGGATACGCTGCGCGCGGTGCAAGCGTTCCCCGGCCGCAGCC
>JBEQAM010000332.1:0-3000 GCA_041640375.1 Rehaibacterium sp.
CCGAGGCAGACCACCCGCCGCACCGGCAGCCCGGGGTGGCGGCGCAGCGTCTCCAGCGCGATCAGTCCGCCCAGGCTGTGCCCCACCAGATGCGGCGCACCACCGTGCTCCGCCAGGCGCGCGGTGAGCCGGGCGATGGCCGGCTCCGGGCCGCCGCGCACGCTGGGATAGTCGAAGATTTCCGGCACGAAGCCGGCCCGCGCCAGCCGCCGCGCCAGCGGCCAGAGCGCAAAGCCGCGCAGCCACAGACCGTGCAGGAGGATGACCGGCTCGCCCATGCCGCCATCCTGCCCGATATACCGCCGCGGCAGGAGGCCTCAGGCCTTGGGTGAGGTGCGGATGTGCAGCTCGGCCAGTTGCTCGTCGGGGATCGGCGAGGGCGCGCCGGTCATCGGGCACTGCGCGGTGGTGGTCTTGGGAAAGGCGATCACGTCGCGGATCGAGTCGGTGCCGGCCATCAGCGCGGCGATGCGGTCGATGCCGAAGGCGATGCCGCCGTGTGGCGGCGCGCCGTAACGCAGCGCATCGAGCAGGAAGCCGAACTTGGCCTCGGCCTCCTCGGCGCCGATACCGAGCAGGTCGAACACCGCGCGCTGCATGTCCGGGCGGTGGATGCGGATCGAGCCGCCGCCGATCTCGTTGCCGTTGAGCACCATGTCGTAGCCGCGCGAGACGGCGGTGCGGGCGTTGGCCTTGAGCTCGGCGATGTCGTCCACCGCCGGCGCGGTGAACGGGTGGTGCAGGGCCACGAAGCGCTGCTGCTCGTCGTCCCACTCGAACATCGGGAAGTCGGTGACCCACAGCGGTCGCCAGGCGTGCTCGACGCGGCCCAGGTCGGCACCGAGCTTCAGCCGCAGCGCGCCCATGAAGTCGCACACCACCTTGTACGGGCCGGCGCCGAAGAACAGCAGGTCGCCGCTCTGCGCGCCGGTCGCCGCCAGCAGCGCGGACAGCGTGGCGTCGTCGAGGAACTTGGCGATCGGCGAGTTGATGCCCTCGCGGCCCTTGGCGAGGTCGTCGACGCGGATCCAGGCCAGGCCCTTGGCGCCGAACTTGGCGACATGGGCGGCGTAGTCGTCGATCTGCCTGCGCGAGAAACTGGCGCCACCCGGCGCACGCAGCGCGGCGACGCGGCCGTCGAGGCGGTCGGCCCACTCGGCGAACACCTTCAAGCCGCAGCCCCGCACCTGCGCGGCGACGTCGACCAGCTCCAGGTCGATGCGCAGGTCCGGCTTGTCCGAGCCGTAGCGGCGCATCGCCTCTTCGTAGGTCATGCGCGGGAAGGGATCGGCCAGCTCGACCCCGATCACCTCGCGGAACACCTCGCGGATCATCTGCTCGACGGTGTCCTGCACGTCGCGCTCGGACACCCAGGCGAACTCCATGTCCAGCTGGGTGAATTCGAGCTGGCGGTCGGCGCGCAGCGCCTCGTCGCGGAAGCAGCGGGCGATCTGGTAGTAGCGGTCGAAGCCGGCCACCATCAGGATCTGCTTGAACAGCTGCGGCGACTGCGGCAGCGCGTAGAACTCGCCCGGATGCAGGCGCGCCGGCACCAGGAAGTCGCGCGCGCCCTCGGGCGTGGCCTTGGTGAGGATCGGCGTCTCGATGTCCTGGAAGCCGCGCGCGTCGAGCCAGCGGCGCAGCGCCTGCACCAGCCGGATGCGGGTGCGTATCATGCGCTGCATCTCGGGGCGGCGCAGGTCGAGGTAGCGGTATTTCAGACGGATTTCCTCGCCCGGGTTCTCGTGGGCGTGGAACGGCAGCGGCGCGGCCTTGTTGAGCACCTCGATGGTTTCGGCCACGACCTCGACCCGGCCGGAACGGAGGCGCTCATTGACGCTGTGACGGGCGCGGACGGTGCCGGTGATGCGCAGGCAGTCCTCGTAGCCCACCTCGGCCGCGCGTGCGTAGGCCGGGTTGTCCGGCTCGGCGACGATCTGGACGATGCCCTCGTGGTCGCGCAGGTCGATGAAGCAGACGCCGCCGAGGTTGCGGGCGACATCGACCCAGCCGCACAGGGTCACGGTCCGGCCGATCAGGGTCTCGTCGACGAGACCGCAGTAGTGGGTGCGCATGCAAGCTCCTGGGCCGCGCGCGGCGGCGGCCGGGCGAGGGGAAATCGGGCCGCAAATGGTAGGGCCGCGCGGCGAAGCCCGCAAACCGCGCCGCCGAAACGGCGAGGCCCGCCGGGTGGCGGGCCTCGCGGAACGGCACAGGAGGCCGGGTCACTCGCTCTCGGGATGGCCCCACGGCGTCGGCGGCGTCGGCACCGACGCGCTCAGGTCGAATTCGACGCGGAAGATGCGGCCCGGACGGTACAGCTCGTAGACGAACTGCTCGCCGGGGCGGATCTCCATCGCCCAGGTATTGGTCACCGATACCGCCAACCCTTCGCGCTCGAACATCGCCTTGGAGTAGTCGTCGGCCGGGAACTCCTGGCGGACGTCCGTGCCGGGCTCGACGGTATCACCGCCGTACTGGGTCACCGCGTCCTCGCTGCCGTCCTCGTGCCGGTGGTCGTGCTTCAGGCGCAGGCCGCTGTCGGTACGGGTCAGCACCCAGGTGCGGGAGTGGTCGTCGCCGACGTGGAAGGGAATCTTGATCTCGCGCTCGCTGCACTCGCGCACGTGCATCACCAGCGGCTTGCCGGCGAAGGGGTCGTTCTCGGCCTGCGGCTCGTTGGCGACGATGCGGCCGGCGAAGGCCTGACCGCAATGCCGGGCGATGCGAGCCAGAAAGGCATCGGCCGGCGCGGGCTCGGCGGCCGCCGGCTCGGGCGGCGCGGCCGGTGCGGCGGGCTGCGGTTCGGAACGCTCCCCGCCGCAGGCGGCGAGGAGGACGGCGGTGGCGAGCAGGCTCGCGGTGCGGGTGAGTGTATTCATGGCACCGGCGACCCTACCCCGGCCACCCTCGTGGGGCAAGTCCGCTCAACCCGCCGGCGCGGCGGCGGGTTTGGCTTCGGCCGGTTTGGTTTCGGCGGGCTTGCTGTCCGCCTTGGGC
>JBEQAM010000333.1:0-2999 GCA_041640375.1 Rehaibacterium sp.
GCTGGCCGAAGCCTGCGAAGGCAACACCGGCGAAACGCCGCAGGAGAAGCAGCTGCTCGGCAAGGTGCAGGAGATCGTCGACCGGCTGATCGCCGAGTTCAACGAGGACCTGGCGATCTTCCAGACGCTGGAGGAGGAGTTCCGCGCCTTTCTCGATCAGCACCGCAAGCGTGTGGAAGCGGCCGAGCGTCGCGCCGCCGAGGCGCAGCGCGGACGCGAGCGGCTGGAGCAGGCCCGTGCCCGCGCCGCGCTCGAACTGGCCGACCGCGTCGGCGACCGCGCGCTCACGCCGACCCTGGACCTGCTGCTGCGCCGCTACTGGACGCATCACCTGTCGGTCGTGCTGCTGCGCGAGGGCGAGAGCGGCGAGGCCTTCCGCAGCGCGCTCGCCTGCGCCGACGCGCTGGTCACCGCGTTCGACAACGCGGTCGAGGGCGTGAACGTCCTGCCGCGCCTGTCGTCGCTGCGTGGCGGCCTGGAGCCGGTGCTGCTGTCCTCCGGCTGCGCCGGCGACGCCGCCGCCGAATGCCTGCGCGCGCTCAGCGAAGAGCTGCGCCGCCTGGCCCGCGGCGAGGAAGCCATCCAGGAAGCCGCGCCGATCGCGATCAGCGAGCCGCCACCGGCGCCCGCACCCCCGGCCCGGGAGGAGCCCGCAACGCTGCTGAAGCTGGTCTCGGACCGCGATGCGCTCGACTACGACCCGGCCGACGCCGAGCGCATCCGTCAGCTCGCCATCGGCACCTGGGTCGAGTTCGTCGGCGAGAACGGCGAGCCGCAGCCGGCCAAGTACTCCTGGGCGAGCCCGATCTCCGGTCGGCTGATGTTCGTCAACCGTCGCGGCATGCGCGTCTGCGTGGCCTCCGCCGAGGAGCTGGCGGCGATGATGAAGCGGGAGCGGCTGCGGGTGCGGCCGGTCAATACCGCCTTCGAGCGCGCCATGCATCAGGTGCTCGGCCGTCTGCACACGCCGGCCCCGCAGCCGCGGCCGATGCGCGCCACCGCCTGAGCGCGACCGCGTCGCGCGACCCGCAAATCCACGTGCTAGCATCCAGGGGCTTGCCTGTCCCGGCGGGGTGATGCCCTGCCGGTGCCTGCCCGGGGAGAACGCATGACGGTCGTAGTCGTTGCGCTGCAGGAGTCCGCGCCAGGGGAACGGCGCGTCGCCATCACGCCGGAGACCGCGAAGAAACTGCGCGGTCTCGGCGCCATCGTCCGGCTCGGACGCGGGGCCGGGGACAGGGCCCATTTTCCCGATGCCGCCTATGCCGAGGCCGAGCTCGTCGACGATGCCACGGCGCTGGCCTCGGCCGACGTGCTGCTGTGCGTGCAGCCGCCCACGCGCGAGCGCCTGGCCGCGCTGAAGGACGGCGCGCTGGTGATCGGCCTGCTCGCCCCGCACGCCGACGACGAGCGGGTGAGGCTGCTGCGCGACCGCAGGCTCGGCGCCTTCTCGATGGAGCTGCTACCGCGCACCACCCGTGCCCAGGCGATGGACGTGCTCAGCTCGCAGGCCGGCATGGCCGGTTACAAGGCGGTGCTGATCGCGGCGCAGCAGGCGCCGCGTTTCTTTCCGATGCTCACCACCGCCGCCGGCACCATCCGCCCGTCGAGGGTGCTGGTGATCGGCGCCGGCGTGGCGGGCCTGCAGGCCATCGCCACCGCGCGTCGGCTCGGCGCGCAGGTCGAGGGCTTCGACGTGCGGCCGGAGACGCGCGAGCAGATCGAATCGCTGGGGGCTAGATTCCTCGACCTCGGCGTGAGCGCCGCGGGCGAGGGCGGCTACGCCCGCGAACTCACCGCCGAGGAGCGCGCCGAGCAGCAGCGCCGTCTCGGTGAGCACCTGAAGAACGTCGATGTGATCGTCACCACCGCCGCCGTACCGGGCCGGCCGGCGCCGAAGATCGTCACCGCCGCGATGGTCGCCGGCATGAAGCCGGGCAGCGTGATCGTCGATGTGGCCGCCGAGACCGGCGGCAACTGCGAGCTCACCCGCCCGGGCGAGACGGTCGAACACGGCGGCGTCGCCGTCGTCGGCCCGCTCAACCTGGCCAGCCTGGGCGCGCTGCACGCCAGCGAGATGTACGCCCGCAACCTGTTCAACTTCCTGGCGCTGATGCTCAAGGACGGCGCGTTGAACGTCGACTTCGGCGACGACCTGGTCGCCGGCACCTGCCTCACCCACGCCGGCGCGATCCGCCACGCGCCCACCCGCCAGCGCATCGAAGGAGGAGCGGCCTGATGGACGGTTTCCTTGCGCTCTACATCTTCATGCTGGCCGCGATCTGCGGCCACGTGATCATCTCGCGCGTGCCGGTGATCCTGCACACGCCGCTGATGTCCGGCTCCAACTTCGTGCACGGCATCGTGCTGGTCGGCGCGATGATCGCCCTGGCCCACGCCGACACCACGCTGGAGCGTGCGATCGGCTTCGTCGCCGTGCTGCTGGGCGCCGGCAACGCGGTCGGCGGCTATGTGGTCACCGAGCGCATGCTGGAGATGTTCAAGTCGAGCCGGAAGCCGGGAGGCGCCGAATGAGCCTGTCCGAGCTGCTCGATTTTCTCGCCAAGGCCAGCTACTTCGCCGCCGCCGTCCTGTTCATCGTCGGCCTGATGCAGATGGGCTCGCCGGTCACCGCCCGGCGCGGCATTCGTTGGGCCGGCGTGGGCATGGTGATCGCCGTCGTCGTCACCTTCTTCGCGCCGGCCACCTGGGGCGAGCACGGCATCGACCCGCTCAACCTCGGCCTGATGGCGGTCGCCATCGCCATCAGTTGGGTGTTCTGGCTGTGGGGCAAGCGGGTGCCGATCACCGACATGCCGCAGATGGTCGCCATCTTCAACGGCATGGGCGGCGGTTCGGCCGCCGCCATCGGTGCGGTGGCCCTGCTCAACGCGGCTGCCTTCGAAAGCGCCTGCACCGCCGAGGCGATGGCGGCGCACGCGTGCCTGGACACCCCCCGGTTGGTGCTGGCCGTGCTCGGCTCGCTGATCGGCGCAGTG
>JBEQAM010000334.1:0-2999 GCA_041640375.1 Rehaibacterium sp.
CGGGGCCGGGCCGGGACCGGCGGTGGGGGAGGCGAGGCCGGCAAGAAAGCCAGAGAGCCACCACAGAGTGGCGGCATCGAGGTCGCGGGTGAGGCGCTCGAGCCAGGTGCGGCGCTCGGCATCGAGCGGCAGCGGTGGGGCAGGGGGCAGTGGCGGGGGCAGCGTCATGGCGGGCAGTCTCCCGCCGCCCGCGGCCTTGCCGGAAAGCAGCAGCCGGCATAGGCAGATAACCCGGGCGAATGTGCCGGGCGCGGTTATCTGCCTATGCGGGGGCGGCATTTCCCGCTGGCGCGCCTGCTGTCGAGGATGCGCACTCCCCGAGCTTCCGCCGCGCATGGACATTCCGCCCGAGTTCTTCGTCTTCGTTGCCATCGGCCTTGCCGCCCAGACCGTGGACGGCGCGCTGGGCATGGCCTACGGCGTCACCAGCTCCAGCCTGTTGCTTGCCTTCGGTCTGCCGCCGGCCCTCACCAGCGCCAGCGTGCATGCCGCCGAGGTGGCCACCACTGGCGTTTCCGGCCTGAGCCATGGCCTGTTCGGCAACATCGACCGCGGCCTGCTCTGGCAGCTCGCGCTGCCGGGCGTGGTGGGCGGAGCGCTGGGGGCCTGGTTCCTCGGCAACGTGGACCTCGCCTGGCTGCGGCCGCTGGTGGCGGCCTACCTGCTGCTGGTGGGCCTGCTGCTGGTGCTGCGCGCCTTCCGCGGGCGGCGTTCCGAGGCGCGGCGCGGTAATGCCCTGCCGCTGGGCTTCGGCGCCGGTTTCCTCGATGCCGTGGGCGGTGGCGGCTGGGGCTCGATGATCACCCCGCATCTGATGGCTCGGCACATCGAGCCGCGCTTCGCCATCGGTACGGCCAATGCCGCCGAGTTCTTCGTCAGCGCCGCCATCTCGGCGGTCTTCGTCGCCACCCTGGGCATCAGCCATGTGCACGTGGTGGCCGGCCTGCTGGTGGGCGGGGTGGTGGCCGCGCCCTTCGCCGCCTGGCTCACCCGCCGCCTGCCGGCCCGCCCGCTGATGGCCACGGTTGGCGTGCTGGTGGTGCTGCTCAGCCTCTACAACCTGTCCCGTTGACCGCCATGGCCCTGTCCCACCTCGACCGTCTCGAAGCCGAGAGCCTGTATCTCCTGCGCGAGGTTGCAGCCCAGTTCCGCAACCCGGTGCTGCTCTACTCCATCGGCAAGGACAGCACGGTGCTGCTGCACCTGATGAAGAAAGCCTTCTATCCGGCGCCACCACCGATCCCGCTGCTGCACATCGACAGCACCTTCGAGTTCCGCGAAGCCTACGCTTTCCGCGATCAGGTGCCCGAGCGGCACGGTGTCGAGCTTCGGGTACACATCAACGAGGAAGGGCTGAAGGCCGGCATCGACCCCTTCGTGCATGGCGCGGCGCTACACACCGACGTGATGCGCACCCAGGGGCTTCGGCAAGCCTTGGCCCGCGGCGGCTACGACTGCGCCATCGGCGGAGCGCGCCGCGACGAGGAGAAATCGCGGGCCAAGGAGCGCCTGTTCTCCTTCCGCGACGCCCACCAGCGCTGGGACCCGAAGCGCCAGCGCCCGGAGTTCTGGAACCTCTACAACGGTCGCATCCATCGCGGCGAGAGCGTGCGGGTGTTCCCGCTCTCGAACTGGACCGAACTCGATGTCTGGCTCTACATCCTGCGCGAGGGCATCGAACTGCCGGCGCTGTACTTCGCCGCCCCCCGCCCGGTGGTGGAGCGCGAGGGCACGCTGATCATGGTCGACGACGAGCGCCTGCCGTTGCGTCCCGGGGAGCGACCGCAGTGGAAGCAGGTGCGCTTCCGCACCCTGGGCTGCTATCCGCTCACCGGCGGCATCGAATCGACCGCCGATTCGGTGGAAGCCATCGTCGAGGAGCTGCGGGTGGCCACCGTCTCCGAGCGCCAGGGCCGGGTGATCGACCACGACCCCGCCAGCTCGATGGAACTGAAGAAACTCGAGGGCTACTTCTGATGGACGGCACCCCCACCTACCGCCTTCCCGACGACGAGGGCACGCCGCCGCGCCACGACGCCCATCGCGTCCTGCGGCATCATGAGGCCCTGCCGCTGCTGCGCTTCATCACCTGCGGCAGCGTGGACGACGGCAAGAGCACCCTGATCGGCCGCCTGCTGCACGACAGTGGCAGCCTCACGCAGGACCAGCGCGAGGCCCTGGCCCGCGACAGCGCCCGCCTCGGCACCCGGGGCGGCGCGCTGGACTTCGCCCTGCTGGTGGATGGCCTCGAAGCCGAGCGCGAACAGGGCATCACCATCGACGTGGCCTACCGCTACTTCGGCACCGCCCGCCGCCGCTTCATCGTCGCCGACTGCCCGGGCCACGAGCAGTACACCCGCAACATGGCCACCGGGGCCTCGGGCGCCGATCTTGCCGTGGTGCTGGTGGATGCCCGCAAGGGCGTGCTGCCGCAAACCCGCCGCCACAGCCGCATCGTGCGCCTGTTGGGCCTGAAGCGGGTGGTGCTGGCGGTGAACAAGATGGACCTCGTGGGCTGGAGCGAGGCCCGCTTCCGCGCCATCCACGATGACTACCGCGCGCTGGCGCAAGCCCTCGGTATCGAGGAGGTGCATGCCATCCCGCTCTCCGCCCTGCATGGCGACAACCTGCTCGCGGCCTCGGCGCACAGTCCCTGGTTCGAGGGCCAGCCCCTGCTACCCACCCTGGAGGCGCTGCCGGCCCTCGACCCTCCGGCCGCAGCGGCCTTCCGCCTGCCGGTGCAGTGGATCAATCGCCCGCACCAGGATTTCCGCGGCGTGGCCGGCACCGTGGCCGCCGGCCGCGTGGCGGTGGGCGATACCGTGCAGGTGTTGCCCGCCGGCACCCGCGCCACCGTGGCCCGGGTGATCGGTCCGGGGCGCGAACTCGCCGCCGCCGAAGCCGGCCAGCCGGTGACCTTGGTGTTCCATGAGGAGCTCGATGTCTCGCGCGGCGATCTCATCGTGGCGCCCGGAACGGCGCCCGTGCTGGCCCGCCGC
>JBEQAM010000335.1:0-2990 GCA_041640375.1 Rehaibacterium sp.
ACACCCTCAAGCGCGCCCTGTCGGGCGTCAACCAATCGCAGATGCAATCCCGCCGCCTCGCCGAGGCCTTCGAGCTGGGCGACCCCCGGGTCGACCTGGCGCGGGTGATGATCGCCTCGCAGCAGGCCCAGGTCGGCTTCAAGGCGGTGGTCGAAGTCCGCAACCGCATGGTCCAGGCCTACCAGGACGTGATGAACATGCCGATCTGACGGCGCCCCGGCCCGTCCGAGCGACTGAACGGAAATCCCGCCCATGCCCAACGAACTGACCCAACGCCTGCAGGACATCCCCGGCCTGCGCCAGCTCATGCTGCTGCTCGGCCTGGCCGGTGCGATCGCGCTCGGCATCTGGCTGTTCTTCTGGACCCAGCAGCCGGGCTACGCGCCGTTGTTCAGCGGCCTGGCCGACAAGGACGCCGCCGAGGTCACCGAGGCGCTGCGCGGCGCCGGCATCCCCTACCGGATCGAGCCGACCGGCGCGATCTCGGTGCCACAGGCGCAGTTGCACGATGCCCGCCTCAAGCTCGCCGCCCAGGGCTTGCCGCAGGGCTCGCGCGTCGGCTTCGAGCTGATGCGCGGCGAGCAGGGCTTCGGCGTCAGCCAGTTCGTCGAGGGCGCACGCTACCAGCACGCGCTGGAGACCGAGATCGCCCGCACCATCGCCACCCTGCGGCCGGTGCGCGATGCCCGCGTGCACCTGGCCCTGCCCAAGCCCAGCGCCTTCACCCGCGGCCGCGAGCCGGCCAGCGCCTCGGTGGTGCTGGAGCTGTTTCCGGGACGCACGCTGGAGTCCAACCAGGTCGCGGCCATCGTGCACATGGTGGCGACCAGCGTGCCGGAGATGAGCGCCGAGCGGGTCACCGTGATCGACCAGAGCGGCCGCCTGCTGACCCAGCCGGACCCGAACAGCGACGCGGCCATCAGCGCCCAGCAGTTCGAGCAGACCCGGCGCCTGGAGGCCGCCTTCGCGCAGCGCGTGCGCGACCTGCTGGAGCCGCTGACCGGGCCCGGCCGGGTCAACGTGCAGGTGACGGTGGACATGGACTTCACCGTGACCGAGGAGGCCCGCGAGGTCTATCTGCCCGATGCCAAGGTGCGCAGCGAGCAGGTCTCCGAACAGCCGGCGGTGGGCGCCGCCGCACTGGTCAACAATGCCAACGCCGCCGGCATACCCGGCGCGGCCAGCAACATCCCGCCTGCCGCCGAGGGGGCCGAGGGCGAAGCGGCCGCCGCACCGGCGGCGCCGGCCGGGCTGCCGATGGCGCGCCAGGCCACCCGCAATTTCGAGCTCGACCGCCATGTCAGCCATGTCCGCCAGCCGGCCGGGCGGATCCGCCGCGTATCGGCCGCAGTGCTGGTCGATCACGTCCCGGAGGCCGGCGAGGACGGCCAGGTCGAGCTGCGCCCCCTGAGCGAGGAGCGGCTGGCCCGGATCGAGGCGCTGGTGCGCGAGGCGGTCGGCTTCGACGCCAGCCGCGGCGACTCGGTGGCGGTGATGAACGCGCCCTTCGTGCGGCCCGAGCCGGTGCAGGGCGTCGGCGAGCCGCCGATCTGGGAGCACCCGCTGGTGGGCGACATCCTGCGCCTGCTGGTCGGCGGCGGCGCGGTGCTGGCGCTGGTGTTCGGCGTGCTGCGGCCGACGCTGCGCCAGATCGTGGTGCCGACACGCATCCAGGCGCTGCCCGAGCCGGCGTTCGAGCGCATCGCCGGCCCGACCGAGGCCGAGCTGGTCAGCGAGGCGGTCACCCGGGCCGCCAATTCCTACGAGGAGCGATTGCAGGTTGCGCGCACCGCTGTGGCACAGGACCCGCGGCGGGTGGCGCAGGTGGTGAAGAGCTGGGTGGGCGCCGATGGCTGAGCAGAACCAACAACCGATGACCGGCGTGCAGCGCGCCGCCGTGCTGCTGATGTCGCTGGGCGAGCAGGAGGCCGCCGAGGTGCTCAAGCACATGAGCGCCAAGGAGGTGCAGAAGGTCGGCGTCGCCATGGCGACGATCTCCGGCGTCACCTGGCGGCAGGCCAACCAGGTGATGGAGGAGTTCATCGGCGAGATGGAGAACCAGACCGCGCTCGGGGTCGGCGCCGACGAGTACGTGCGCAAGGTGCTGGTGCAGGCGCTGGGCGAGGACAAGGCGGCCAGCCTGATCGACCGCATCCTCTACGGCCACAACACCAAGGGCCTGGACACGCTCAAGTGGATGGAGCCGCGCGCGATCGCCGAGCTGATCCGCAACGAGCATCCGCAGATCGTCTCGATCGTGCTCGCGCACCTGGACCCGGACCAGGCCGCCGAGGTGCTCAAGGCGATGCCCGAGCGGGTGCGCAGCGACGTGATCATGCGCATCGCCACGCTCGACGGCATCCCGCCGAACGCGCTCAACGAGCTCAACGACATCATGGAGCGCCAGTTCGCCGGCAGCCAGAACGTCAAGTCGTCGAACATCGGCGGCCTCAAGGTCGCCGCGAACATCCTCAATCAATTGGACACCAGCACCGAGCAGGCGATCATGGCGGCGGTCCGCTCGGTGGACGCCGACCTCGGCGGCAAGATCCAGGACCTGATGTTCGTTTTCGACGACCTGATCGATCTGGACGACCGCGCCATCCAGACCCTGCTGCGCGACGTGCCGAACGACAAGCTCGGCCTGGCCCTGCGCGGCGCCGACCCGAAGGTGCGCGAGAAGATCACCAAGAACATGTCGCAGCGTGCCGCGCAGATCCTGATCGAAGACATGGAGGCGCGCGGGCCGGTACGGCTGGCCGACGTCGAGGCCGCGCAGAAGGAGATCCTCGGCATCGTCCGCCGCCTCGCCGACGAAGGCTCGATCACCCTCGGCAGCGCCGGTGAGGACTTCGTATGAGCGCCTCCGGAGCGGCCACCCGCTGGGAAGCGCCGGACCTGACGCCGCCGCCGCCGCGCGCCGCTCCGAGCGTGGAGGAGCTGGAGGCGATCGAGCGCGCCGCCCGCCAGGAGGGCTTCGCCCGCGGCCA
>JBEQAM010000336.1:0-2987 GCA_041640375.1 Rehaibacterium sp.
GATTCCGCTCGGCCTGCTCTGCCTGGCTCTGGTCTGGCCCCCGGCCGCTCCGGGCCAGGCCTTCGAGCTGCCGGTGCCGGCCACGAGCTATCCCGACGAGGATCCGGCCGCGGCGGTCTATCCCAGTCTCGACCCTGCCGATCCGGCAGTCGAGCGCGCCCTGCAGGACGCCCTGCGCCGCGACCGCCGCAATGTCACCGCCATGGCCCAACTCGCGCTGCTGCAAGCCTGGCGCGGCCCGCGCGGGCGCTGGGAGCGCGATTACGAGCGCGCCGCGGCGCTGGCGCCGGCCGGCAGCCCGGAGGCGCGCTACGTGCGCTGGTCCTGGGGCTGGGCGCTGTTCGCTGGCGGCGACTTCCGCGGTGCGCTGACCCAGTGGCGGGCTGCCGAGCAGGCGCATGGCGGCCGCCCGTACTGGGTGCCGGCGACCTACGCCATCGTCCTGTGGGCGATGGGCGAGCGTGAGTTGGCGCTGCAGTTCTTCGCCGTCGCGGCGCGTGAGCAGCCGCAGCGCTGGGGCAGCGCCGAGGCGACCGCCGCCACCGTGGCGCGCTGGCGTCCGAACGAGCGCTTCGCCGCCGAGTCGCTCGCCGCTCGCCACGACGGCCACGCCCCCTGAAGCATCGGCTCGCATCGGGCCGTCGGGAGGCAGGGCCGGAGCGGCAGCGGGCAGACGAGCAAGGCGCGGCCACGGGGAGGGGGCATGGCCTGGGAGGATTTGCGGGTGCTGGTGGTCGACAGCCAGGGCTTCCAGCGTCGGCTGACGCTGGAACTGCTCGGCTGCCTGGGCGTGCGCGAGCTGCTCGAAGCCGCCGACGCGGAGGCCGCGCTGGACGGCTTGCATGCCGGCGTACCGGCCCCGGACGTGGTGATCCTCGACCTCGACGACGGCCGGTACGGCGACGACGAGTTCATCGCCCGCCTCGCGGAATGTCCGCGCGTGTGCGCCGTGGTGCCGGTCAGCGCCGGTGACGACGGCCGGCTGCGGGCGGTGGAGGAGCTGGCCCGCGCCCACGGGCTGCGCGTGCCCGGACGAATACGCAAACCGATCACCGCCGCACGCCTGGCGACCGCGCTGGCCGCATACGAGGATGGCGCCGACCTTGGCCCGGATGCGGTGGCGGCCGCGCCCGACGAGGTGCGAGCAGCGTTCGAGCGCGGCGAATTCGCACCCTGCTTCCAGCCCCAGGCCGACGTGGCCAGCGGCGCGGTGGTGCTGGTCGAGGCGCTGGCGCGCTGGTGTCGGGCGGACGGGCGCCAGGTGGGGCCGCCGCGCTTCCTGCCCCTGATCGAGCGCGCCGGTCTCGGCGAGCGTTTCAGCTGGGCCATGCTGGACCGCTCCTGCCACTGGCTGCATCGCTGGCGTCTGGCCGGCTGGCGCCTCGGCCTGTCGGTGAACGTTTCCGCCCTCGGCCTCGCCCAGCCCGAGGTGGCCGAGCGTTTCGAGCGCATCGCCCGCGGCCATGGGATCGATCCGGGCGAGATCACGCTGGAGATCGAAGAACGCGACCTGGTCCGCGAAGGCAGTCGGATCGTGCCGGCGTTGACAGGGTTGCGCCTGAAGGGCTTCGGGCTGGCGATCGACGACTTCGCGATCGGCGACAGCGCGCTGGCGCAGCGGCTGCACGTGCCGTTCAGCGCGCTGAAGATCGACCAGGGGTTGCTCGAAACCCTGCGTGCGCAGCCGGCCCGCCGCGCCGTCGCCGAGTCCAACCTCGAGCTGGCGCGCGGTCTGGGCATGGCGGTGGTGGTCAAGGGCGTGGAGACGACGGACGACTGGCGCGACCTGGCCGCGCTCGGTTGCACCCGCGGCCAAGGTTTCCTGATCGCCCGGCCCAGCGCAGGTGAGGCGCTGCCGGCGGCGATCGCCGACTGGCAACGCCGCCACGCGACACTCCGCGCGGGGCACGCGCCGGCCGAGGCCTGACCGCCGGCGGTGACCGTCGCCACCGGCGTGGCGGCGGCGACTGCGCTATCTTCGACCCTCCACGTCATCGGACCGGTCGCCCATGCGTTCCCTGCGTTTTGTCCCGCTCGTCCTGTCGCTGCTCGTCCTCGGAGGCCACGCCATGTCCGCCGACCGCATCACCGGGCGCGAATTCGCCACCCGCTCGGAAGTGATCGCGCCGCACGCGATGGCCGCCACCTCGCACCCGCTCGCCACCCAGATCGCGCTCGACGTGATGAAGCAGGGTGGCACCGCGGTCGATGCCGCCATCGCTGCCAACGCCGCGCTGGGGCTGATGGAGCCGACCGGCAATGGCATCGGCGGCGACCTGTTCGCCATCGTCTGGGATCCGAAGACGAAAAAGCTCTACGGCTACAACGGCTCCGGCCGCTCGCCGAAGTCGCTCACGCTGGACTGGTTCCGCGAGCACGGCTACACCGAGGTGCCCTCGCACGGCCCGTTGCCGGTCACCGTGCCGGGCGCGGTGGACGGCTGGTTCGCGCTGCACGGCCGCTTCGGCAAGCTGCCGATGCGGCAGATCCTCGCCCCGACCATCCGCTACGCCCGCGACGGCCACCCGGTGCACGAGACGATCGCCCACTACTGGGCGCGCAGCGTGCCGCTGCTCGCCAGGTGGCCCGGCTTCACCGAACAGTTCACCATCGACGGCCGCGCCCCGCGCAAGGGCGAAATGTGGAAGAACCCATACCTCGCCGACACCCTGGAGAAGATCGCCCGCGGCGGCCGCGACGCCTTCTACAAGGGCGACATCGCCCGCGTCATCGGCGAGTACATGCAGGCCAACGGCGGCTTCCTCAGCTACGAGGACATGGCCGCGCATGCCGGCGAGTGGGTCGAACCGGTCAGCGTCAACTACCGCGGTTACGACGTCTGGGAGCTGCCGCCGAACGGTCAGGGCATCGCCGCCCTGCAGATGCTGAACATCCTGGAAGGCTACGACTTCTCGCGGATTCCCTTCGGCAGCGCCGAGCACATCCACCTGTTCGTCGAGGCCAAGAAGCTGGCCTTCGCCGACCGC
>JBEQAM010000337.1:0-2976 GCA_041640375.1 Rehaibacterium sp.
TCAGGCCAGGGCCGGGGCGGCCTGCAGCGAGGAGGCGGTCACCACGCGGTTGCGGCCGGCGCGTTTGGCGGCGTACATGGCGCGGTCGGCGCGCTGCACCAGGGCGGCGATGTCGGCCTCGCCGACTTCGCGCTCGGCGACGCCGATCGAGACCGTCAGCGGGATCTCCTCGCCGCGGCAGAAGAAGTTCTCCCGCGCCACCGCCTCGCGCAGGCGCTCGGCGACCTCGGCCGCGCCCTGCTCGGGCGTGCCCGGCAGCAGGGCGACGAACTCCTCGCCGCCGAGTCGACCGACCAGGTCCTCGTGGCGCAGCACCTCGCGCATCCGCCGCACCAGTTCGTGCAGCACGGCGTCCCCGGCCTCGTGGCCGTAGGTGTCGTTGACCCGTTTGAAGTGGTCGGCGTCGAGCAGCAGCAGTGCGGACGGGCGGCGGTGGCGGCGGTCCAGGCCGAGCGCGCGCTCGCAGTGTTCGAGCAGGGCGCGCCGGTTCCAGGCCCCGGTCAGCGGGTCGAGGGTGGCGATCTGTTCCAGTTCGGCGTAGAGCCGGTCGGCCGACATCAGCAGGAAGCCGAAGGTGGCGACCAGCGGCGCCACCGGCAGGTAGAACAGCACCAGCGACTGCATCGAGTGCAGGTCGTACAGGCCCTGCGCGCGCAGGGCGGGGATCGATTCGACCACGATCCGCACCAGCATCAGTGCCACGCCGGTCAGGAACACCGTGGCGGTGATGCGCTGGCTGACCGCGCCGCCTGCCCGGAACGCGCCGAGCAGCGGCCGCGCGGTCAGAAAGAACAGCAGCGCGAGCAATGGCGAGCCGCTGAGCACCCGGCCGAGATAGCTTTCGTGGACGAAGGTGAAGAACAGCGTGGTGAGCGCGGTCAGCGCCACCAGCGTCCAGACCTGCCACTGCGGGCCGCGCACCCCCATGAAGCGGGCCAGCGCGACCGCCAGCAGGCCGAAGCCGTAGTACAGCAGCAGGTTGGCCAGCGCCACGCCGAGGAAAAGCGGCAATTGCTCGCGCAGGCTCAGCAGCGTCCAGCCGAGCGGCAACACGAACAGGGCGCGGTTCCACAGCGCCAGGGCCGGACGCCACTTGGCCGGATAGCGGGCGCTGGCGAAGTGCATGAGCACCGCCAGCAGCAGGGTGAGGAAGGCACAGACGACGGCGACGCTACGCAGATCCAGGCCCATGAGGCTACCCGAGCGGCCGTCCTCCCCGGCCATTGTGCGGAGCCTACCCGATTCCTGTGCCGCTGGCGTCAATACGGCCCGCCCGTCAGGACCTTGCGTCCCGGGCCGCGGCGGCTTGTGTCGCCCGCGATCGCCCACATCCTTCGAGCATGGACCTGCCGCAGCACGCCCCGCCCGCCGACCCCGCCGCCCAGGCGCGCGCCGACCGCACCCGCTTCGTGCGCGCCCTGCTGGCCAGCCTGGCTTTCATCGCGCTGTTGTGGTGGATCAAGCTGCTGGAAGTCTGGCTGGGCGACTTCTCCGCGCTGGCGTTGCGGCCGGGCGAGGCGGTGGGTCTGGTCGGCATCCTCACCGCGCCGTTGTTGCACGGCTCGGTGGCGCATCTGGCGGCCAATACGCTGCCACTGCTGGTGCTGGGCTGGCTGGCGCTCAGCGTCTATCCGAAAGCCACCCTGCGCGCGCTGCCGCTGATCTGGCTGCTGTCGGGCGTGGCGGTGTGGCTGCTCGGCCGGCCGCCGGCGCACCTCGGCGCCAGCGGGCTCACCCACGGACTGATGTTCTTCGTCTTCCTGCTCGGCCTGTTGCGCCGCGACCGGCCGGCGATCGCGGCGGGCATGATCGCCTTCTTCCTCTACGGCGGCATGCTGCTGACCGTGCTGCCGCGCGAGCCGGGCGTGAGCTGGGAATACCACCTGTTCGGCGCGCTGGCCGGCGCACTGGCGGCCGTGCTGTGGCGCCGGCTCGACCCGGCGCCGCCGCGCCGCCGCTACAGCTGGGAAGACGAGGACGGGGACACCGGCGACGGCGGCCCGCCCGGCGAGGCCAGCCAGTACGAGCCGCCGCCGCCGCGCGACGTGCCGGTGCTCTGGCACCGGCCGCCGGAGCGGCGCGGGGTGGTGCTGCGCTTTCCCGATCGCCGCGCGGACGGCGAGCGCGGGGACTGAACCCCGCCGGCCGGTCTGCGGCCGCTTTCCGGTCTCGACGCCGTCGCGGCGCCGCGCGCCGGTCCAGGGCGGATGATGCTCATCGACCCGGGCCGGCCGTGGTGAAACCCGGCGCCCGACCGGGCGACCGCGACCGCCCGTAGCGCCGGTCCAGCCACCAGCCCGCGGCGAGGCCGCCGGCGACCGGCAGCAGCCACATCAGGTACCGCTGCAGGTCCGGGTCGAGCTGCGGCAGCAGCGTGCGCAGGCCGACGCCGAAGAACGAGATGTGGACGGCGATGCCGTTGCCGATCATGGCGCCGTAATGCTCGCGCAGCCACCAGTTGGCAGGCAGCGCGTCCTGCGCCAGGCGGCGCAGGAAGCGGCGCGCGTCGAGGCCGGCGACCACGCCGATCGCGGCGAACACGCCGAGCAGCGGCTGCTGCCAGCGCAGTGCGAGCGCGCCCAGCAGCAGCCCGCCCGCGAACAGCAGCGCGGCGAGCAGGCGGAACACCGTCCCGGCGTAGCGGGCCGGGGCGTGGCGGTCGCGGATCGCCCGCCAGGCGTTCCAGCAGCTCGTGGCGACGAGCACGAGCAGGAAGGCGAGGAACAGGCCGAACACGGCCTGACCGCGCGCGAACAAGGCCGCGGTCAGCGGCACGCCGCTCACGATCACCGCCAGCATCGCCAGCAGGTGGAGCTGGCCGCTGCGGCGGTGCGACGGGCTGCCCTTGCGCAGCGCCGCAGCGAACCAGAACGTGGCCAGTGCGAGGCTGCCGGCGACGACGTGGAGAAACAGGCTGGTCTGATAGAGGCTCATCGGAAGCTCCTGCGGCAAGGCCGGCCGCGCACGCGGTGCGGC
>JBEQAM010000338.1:0-443 GCA_041640375.1 Rehaibacterium sp.
GAACAGTAGCTCGGCGCGCGAATTCCATTCGGTGACGGTCGAGTCCTGGTCGATCTCGACGAAGGCGTCGATGGATCGCTCGACGATGCGGCGGTTGCGGTCGGCCACCGCCTGCAGCCGCGCCTGCTGCTCCTTGAGCGCGCCGATGTCCTCGTGGGTGCGGACCACTCCGACCACATGGCCCTCGGCGTCGCGCAGCGCGGCGGCATTCACCCGCACGTCGATCCAGTGGCCGTCGCGACAGGGACGGCGCGTCTCGCCGACCGCGACGTTGCCCTCGGCGACCACCCGTCGCGTCGTCCGCACGAAGCGGCGCCGCTCGGCGAAGGACTCCAGCGGCGGCCGGTGGCCGATCACCTCGTCGGCGCGCCAGCCGAACAGCCGCTCGGCGGCCGGGTTCCACTCCAGGACGCGGCCACGCAGGTCGTGCACGGTGATCGCCA
>JBEQAM010000338.1:453-2970 GCA_041640375.1 Rehaibacterium sp.
GCATGGGCGTCGGCCACCGCCTCGGCGAGTTCGAGCAGCAGGCGACGGTTTTCGTCGACCAGCAGCTGCTTGCCGAGCACGCCGCCCATCACGCCGGCGAGCAGACGCAGGGTCTGCGCGTCCTGGGCGTCGAAGGCGTCCGGGCGGTCGGCGCCGACCTTCAGCGCGCCCAGCACCTGCGGACCGTGCAGCAGCGGCACCAGCAGCATCGCGCGCAGGCCGGTGCGGCGGGCGGCCTCGCGGTCGACGCGCGGGTCGTGCTCGGTGTCGCGGCAGGCCTGCGGCAAGCGGCTGCTCACGCACAGTCCCGACAGGCTGCCGACGCGCGGCAGGCGCAGGCCCTTGAATGCGGCCAGCCGGCCACAGGCGGTCGTGTACAGCAGGTGGTCGCCCTGGACCAGTTCCATCGCCGCGCCGCTGGCCCCGGTCAGGGTCTGGGCGGTGCGCACCACCGCTTCCATCAGCACCTCGGCCGAGGATTGCAGTTCGCACAGGTCGGTGAGCGCGGCGAGCACCTGGCGCAGGCGTGCGGCTTCGTCGCCGGGCAGACCCGGTGGCGCGGTGTTGGGAAGATCGACCATGGTAGAGCCGGTGCGTGGATTCCGGTGGCGCATCGTCTTCGGACGGCGCGCTGCGGCTGCGTGCCGCCATGGTCGGATCAACGCCCCCGAGGGCGGCCGGCGGCCACGGCAGGCGACGGTTCCCGCACGCGCGCAGCGCCGCACGGAGCATGCTCCGGCCGCGGCCGTCATGGGGCGGGCAAAGGGTTTGTGCGCGGGCACGGCTGCGCTGAAGCTTTTCCCGATTCCCGCGCTCAGCCGAACAGCGGCGGCTGGGTCGGCTCGGCGTCGCGCTCGCGGAAGTTGGCCAAGCCGACGCCGACCAGCCGGTAGCGGGTGTGCGCCGGCAGCTCGACCCGTTCGCGCAGCGCCAGGGCGATGGCGAGGAAGTCCTCCAAGCCGGCCGGGGGCCGTGGCGGCGTGTGGCTGCGGGTGAGGATGCGGAAATCGGCGGTCTTGAGCTTCAGCACCACGGTACGGCCGACGCGCGACTCGCGGCCGGCGGCGGCCCAGGTCTTTTCGGCGAGCCGGCGGATGTGCGGTTCCAGTGCGTCCAGCGTCAGGTCCTGCGCGAGGGTGTCCTCGGCGGAAACCGACTGGGTCGGCCGCCCGGTCTGCACCGGGCTTTCGTCGATGCCCAGCGACAGCGCGTGCAGGCGCGCGCCCCAGCGGCCGAACCGCGCCTCCAGCGCGGCCGCGCCGCATGCGCGCAGCTGGCCGACGCTGGTGATGCCGAGCGCGGCCAGCTTGCCCTCCATCACCCTGCCGACGCCGGGCAGGCGGCCGACCGGCAGCGGGGTGAGGAAGTCGACCGCGTGCTCGGGGCGGATCACGAACAGCCCGTCCGGCTTGCGCCAGTCCGAAGCGATCTTGGCGAGGAACTTGTTCGGCGCCACCCCGGCCGAGGCGGTGAGTGCCGTCTCATCGCGGATCTGCGCGCGGATGGTTTCGGCCACGGCGGTGGCCGAGGGCAGCCCCTGCTTGTTCTCGGTGACGTCGAGGTAGGCCTCGTCCAGCGACAGCGGCTCGATCAGGTCGGTGTGGCGGGCGAAGATCGCGCGCACCTGCCGCGACACCGCCTTGTAGCGCGGGAAGTCGGGCGGCACGAAGATCGCGTCCGGACACAGCCGCTCGGCGCGCACCGCCGGCATCGCCGAGCGCACGCCGAACCGGCGCGCCTCGTAGCTGGCCGCGCACACCACCGAGCGCGGGCCGCGCCAGGCGACCACCACCGGCCGGCCGCGCAGCGCCGGATCGTCGCGCTGTTCGACGGAGGCGTAGAACGCATCCATGTCGATGTGGACGATCTTGCGCACGGAGGGCGGGGGCGGACGGCGTGGCGGCGGTCGCCCCATGCTACCGGTTGCGCGCTGCGCGGCGCCCGCGCGCGGGCCGGCTCAGGCGATCGCCTTGAGCCGTGGGCACAAACGGGCGGCGATCTCCGGCGGGGTGAGGGCGATCAAGTCGCTGTCGTACTCGCCGACCAGCTTGCGCCGTACCGGCGTGCTCAGGCTGTCGCGCAGCACGTCGAGGAAGGGCGTGGGGGCAGCCAGCAGCAGGCGGTCGTAGCGGCGTTCGATGCGGCCCTGGTCGAGTACCGCGTCCAGCGTCAGCGCGAAGCGCCGCGCGAACTTGGCCTCGGCCTCCGGGTGCACCGCGCCCGGCGCGTGCCTCGGACAGGGCATCTGCGCCGCGCCGGGGTTGGCGAAGGCGTCGAGTTCGGCGACGGCGTTGTTGTCCTCGCAGCCCATGAACAGGCGGGCGTGCGAGCGGTTGGCGACCAGGATCCAGGTGCGCTTCATGCATGCTCCGGGCGGGGGCGGCCGGTGGCGGTTGTTTGCAGGCTATGCCGGCTCATCGGCGCGGGTTATGACACGGGTCAAGCTTCGGAGAACCGATGCGCGTCCGGTGGCTGCCGGGCGTGGCCGCGATCACGATTTCGCCGATTTCGCCGCGA
>JBEQAM010000339.1:0-2947 GCA_041640375.1 Rehaibacterium sp.
GGGGCAACTCCGGTCGGACAGCCTCTCCGCACTCTCCGCTCTTTGCCATTCCTCCGTGCGTGCTTTTGCTCTCGATCCGACGGGGCCGCGGCGAGGTGCGGCGCTCCCGGAAGCCTGCGGGATCCGGTGTCACCGGCGACGCCGCGGAGGCGAGGGCGCGCGCTCACCAGCGCAACTCCTCGGCCGCGGCGCGTGTGGGGTTGCGCTGCTCGCCGGCGATGCGGCCGTCGCTGAGACGGATCACCCGGTCGGCCATGTTCGCGATCACCGCGTTGTGGGTGATGACCACGGTGAGCGCGCCGGTCTCGCGGTTGATCCGCTCCAGCGCCTGCAGCACGAGGATGCCGGTCCTGGAGTCCAGCGCGCCGGTCGGCTCGTCGCACAGCAATACGTCCGGGCGCTTGGCGATGGCGCGGGCGATCGCCACCCGCTGCTGCTCGCCGCCGGACATCTGCGCTGGAAAGTGATCCATCCGGTCCGCCAGTCCGACCAGCGCCAGCGCCGCCTCGGGCGCCATCGGGTCGCGGGCGATCTCGGTCACCAGCGCCACGTTCTCGCGCGCGGTGAGGCTGGGGATCAGGTTGTAGAACTGGAACACGAAGCCGACATGCTCGCGGCGGAACCGCGTCAGCGCGTCCTCGCCGGCCCCGGTCAGCGGATGCCCGCGGCACTCGACCCGTCCCGCGCTCGGCGCGTCCAGCCCGCCGAGGATGTTGAGCAGTGTGGACTTGCCGCTGCCCGAGGCGCCCAGCAGCACCACGAACTCGCCGGCATACAGGTCCAGATCCACACCGCGCAGTGCGTGCACCTCCACCTCGCCCATGCGGTAGACCTTGGTCAGCCCACGGGCATGGAAGACCGGCTCGGGCGCGTCGTCACGGGCGTCAGGGGCGGTGGCCATGCCGGCAGTGTAGGCCGGCATGTCGGCAAGATCTTGATTCGGCTCAAACCCGCCACCCCCTGTTCGCCCGGCCGGCAGCAGGCGTAAGCTCTTGCCGCCAACCTGGGGAGAACGGCATGGATACCTTGAAGCGGGCGATCGCAGCTGCGTTCGGCGCAGCCGTGGCTGGATTCGGTACGACCGATATCGCGGTCGCGCAGGAGACGCAGGAGGCGCAGGAAACGGAAGACACCGCACGACTGGAGCAGGTCTTCGTGGTCGGCTCGCGCCGCGCCAACGTCTCGGCAGCGGACACGCCGGTGCCGATCGACGTCATCGACTTCGACAAGCCGGCCACGCGGGGCCTGCAGGTCGACCTGGCGCAGACGCTGCACTACCTCACGCCCTCGTTCAACTCGACCCGCCAGACCGGCGCCGACGGTGCCGATCTGATCGACTCGGCCGCGCTGCGCGGTCTGGGTTCGGATCAGACGTTGGTGCTGGTCAACGGCAAGCGTCGCCACACGGTCGCGCTGGTCAACCTGTTCGGCGCGCGCAACCGCGGCAACACCGGCACCGACCTCAACACCATCCCGTTGCTGGCGATCGACCGGGTCGAAATCCTGCGCGACGGCGCCGCCGCGCAGTATGGTTCGGACGCCATCGCCGGCGTGATGAACATCGCCCTCAAGCGCCGCGCGGGCTGCGAAAGCACCGCCGGCTACGGCCAGTACACCCGCGGCGACGGCGAGAACTGGCTGCTGTCCGGCTACTGCGGTTTCGAAACCGCGCGCGGCGGCATCGTCGCGCTGACCGGCGAGTACCTCGATCGCGGCCGTTCCGACCGCTCCGGCCCGGACAATCCGCGTACCATCGGCGACAGCAAGGTCGAGAACGCCACGCTGTTCCTCAACGGCGAGCAGCCGCTCACCGACAACGCCAGCCTCTACTTCACCGCCGGGGTCCAGCAGCGCGACGCCTCCTCCGGCGCCTTCGCCCGCGACGGCGACGAGGACATTCCCTCGCGCAATTCGGCCGCGATGTACCCGGACGGTTTCGTGCCTTTCATCAATGCCGACGTCGACGACCGCTCCGGCACGCTCGGCGTGCGCGGCTACGTCGGCGAGTGGATGGCCGACCTGTCGGCCACCACCGGCTACAACCGGATGCTGTTCCGCATCACCAACACCCTCAATGCCTCGATCGCCAATGCCGATCTGCTGGCCGGCGGCCGCGGCATCAGCCCCGATGCGTTCGATGCCGGCGGTTTCTCGTTCCGCCAGAACACCGTCAACCTCGACTTCACCCGCTATTTCGACGGCGTGATGCAGGGCATGAACATCGCCTTCGGCGCCGAGTACCGGCACGAGAATTACGAGATCTACGCCGGCGAACCCGGTTCCTACATCGACGCCGACGGCCCCGGCGGCGGCAATGCCGGCAGCCAGGGCTTCCCGGGCTTCCAGCCGGGCGACGAAACCGACAGCACGCGCAGCAACCGTGCCGCCTACATCGACGTCGAGACCCAGTTCACCGACCGCCTCACCGTCGCCACCGCCGCACGCTTCGAGGATTACAGCGACTTCGGCACCACCCTCGACGGCAAGCTGGCGCTGGCCTTCCGCGCCACCGACGCGCTGCTGCTGCGCGGCTCGGCCAGCACCGGCTTCCGCGCGCCCTCGCTGCAGCAGCGCTTCTTCTCGTCCACCTTCACCGACTTCATCAGCGGCGTGCCGGTGGATGTGCTGCTGGCGCCCAACGGCGGCACCGTCGCCAATGCCGCCGGCATCCCCGCGCTCACCGAGGAAACCTCGCGCAGCTTCACCGCCGGTTTCACCTGGGCGCCGAGCGACGACCTCACCGTCACCGTCGACGCCTACCGCATCACCATCGACGACCGCATCGTGCTGTCTGGCCGCTTCGACACCGACGACCCGAACATCGGCAGCATCCTCGAAGGGCTCGGCGTCGGCGAGGCGCAGTTCTTCGTCAACTCGGTGGACACCCGCACCCGCGGTCTCGATCTGACCGTGGCGCACCGTGCCGATGTGGGTGGCGGTGCGCTAT
>JBEQAM010000340.1:0-2945 GCA_041640375.1 Rehaibacterium sp.
GTGGATGGGGTTGGCGAAGGGCGCGGCTGCAGCCGCGCCCTTCGTTCAGCGGCTCCGAAAAACCCAGGAGAAACAGGCATCTGCCGCACTGCGCCTTGCCTCGGCCAGTGCCGGGCTGCTATCAAGCGACTTTTCCTTCCCCCACAGGCCCGGCGCGATGACCACGGTCGCCAGCTACGACATCCACTACCTGCAGTACCTCGGTGAGGACGGCACCCCGCTCCGCAAGGATCTCCCCGATTTCGCCAGAGACACCGACCGCCTGGTCGCCCTCTACCAGCAGATGCTGCTGGTGCGCACCTTCGACACCAAGGCGGTGGCGCTGCAGCGCACCGGCAAGCTCGGCACCTACGCCAGTTGTCTCGGCCACGAGGCCGCCCACGTCGGCATCGGCGCGGCGCTGAAGCCCGAGGACGTGTTCGCGCCCTCCTACCGCGAGTACGGCGCGCAGTTCATGCGCGGGGTGAAGCCGCGCGAGGTGCTGCTGTACTGGGGCGGTGACGAGCGCGGCAACGACTTCTCCGGACCGAAGCACGACTACCCCTGGTGCGTGCCGATCGGCACCCAGTGCCTGCATGCCGCCGGCGCGGCGCTGGCGTTCAAGCTGCGCGGCGAGCCGCGCGTGGCGCTGGCCTGCGTCGGCGACGGCGGCAGCTCCAAGACCGACACCTACGCCGCGATCAACGCCGCCGGCGCCTACGGGCTGCCGTTCGTGCTGTGCATCGTCAACAACCAGTGGGCGATCTCAGTGCCGCGCCGCGCGCAGACCGGGGCCAAAACGCTGGCGCAAAAGGGCCTGGCCGGCGGCCTGCACTGCCTGCAGGTGGACGGCAACGACCTGATCGCCGTGCTCGACGCGGTGCAGACCGCGGTCGAACGCGCCCGCGCCGGCGAAGGCGGCAGCGTGCTCGAACTGGTCACCTACCGCCTGTCCGACCACACCACCGCCGACGACGCCCGCCGCTACCGGCCCGAGGACGAGGTCAAGGCCGCCTGGGAGCGCGAGCCGATGAAGCGCATCAAGGCGTATCTCATCGGCAGGAAAGCCTGGGACGAGAAGAAGGAGGAGGCCTGGAAGGCCGAGTGCGGCGCCCTGGTGGATGCCGAGGTCAACGCCTATCTGGAAACCAAAGTGCAGCCGATCGAGAGCATCTTCGACCACCTCTACGCCGACATGCCCGCCGACCTCGCGCGCCAGCGCGAGCAGGCGCTTGCCTGGGAGGCGCGCAAGTAATGGCCGCGATCACCCTCATCGAAGCCGTCACCCAGGCCCTCGCCTACGAGATGGCCAACGACGACAGCGTGGTCGTGCTGGGCGAGGACGTCGGCGTCAACGGCGGCGTGTTCCGCGCCACCGCCGGCCTGCAGCAGCGCTTTGGCGAGGCGCGCGTGCTCGACACGCCGCTGGACGAGACCACCATCGCCGGCCTCACCGTCGGACTGGCCTCGCAGGGCATGAAGCCGGTCGCCGAGGTGCAGTTCGACGGTTTCGTCTACCCGATGCTCGACCACATCGTCTGCCATGCCGCGCGCTTTCGCACCCGCACCCGCGGCCGGCTGACCTGCCCGATGGTGCTGCGCGTGCCCTGGGGCGGCGGCATCCGCGCGCCCGAGCACCACAGCGAAGCCAACGAGGCGATGTTCACCAACGTGCCGGGCCTGCGGGTGGTGCTGCCCAGCTCGCCGGCGCGCGCCTACGGCCTGCTGCTGGCGGCGATCCGCGACCCCGATCCGGTCATCTACATGGAGCCCAAGCGCATCTACCGCCAGTACAAGGAGGAGGTGCCCGACGACGGCGAGGCGCTGCCGCTGGACGTGTGCTTCGTGCTGCGCGACGGCAGCGACGTGACACTGGTGACCTGGGGCGCGCAGGTGAAGGAATGCCTGGAGGCCGCCGATGCGCTGGCCGCCGAAGGCATCAGCGCCGAGGTGATCGACGTCGCCACGCTCAAGCCGCTGGACTTCGACACCATCGCCGAATCGGTGGCGAAGACCGGCCGCTGCGTGATCGTGCACGAGGCGCCGCGCACCGCCGGCTTCGGCGCCGAGATCGCCGCCCGGCTGAGCGAGGAGTGCATGTACGACCTGCTCGCCCCGGTCGAGCGCGTCACCGGTTACGACACCCCGATCCCGCTGTTCCGGCTGGAGATGAAGTACCTGCCGAGCGTGGAGAAGATCGTCGCGGCGGCGAAGCGGACGATCGCCGTCAGTTGAAATGCAAGGCAACCGGTAACCGGTAACCGGACAGCCCTACCTCCGGCTACCGGTTTACGGTTCCCGGTTACCTCCCGATTCTGGAGCACCCCATGGCCGATACAAAGAAATTCCACCTCCCCGACCTCGGCGAAGGCCTACCCGACGCCACCATCGTCGAGTGGTTCGTCAAGGTCGGCGACACGATCCGGCTGGACGAGCCGCTGGTGTCGATGGAGACCGCCAAGGCCGTGGTCGAGGTGCCGGCGCCGTGCTCGGGCAAGGTGCTCAAGCTGGCCGGCGGCCCCGGCGACGTGATCGCCACCGGCGCGGTGCTGGCCGAGTTCGAGCTCGACCCGGACCTGCCCCAGCGCGCCGAGGGCCAGGACACCGGCCACCACCACGGCCCACCCAAGGGTGCCGGCGCGCCGGCGCCGGAGGACGGCGGCAGGGTGGTCGCCTCCGACGATGGCGGCGTGATCGAAACGGAGCAATCCTCCGGCGATGCCGGCACCGTGGTCGGCGCGATGGAAACCAGCGACCGTGTGCATGCCGAACAAGCCAGCAGCATCGGCGGGGTCAGGGCGATGCCGGCGGTGCGCGCGCTGGCGAAGAAGCTCAAGGTCGACCTCACCCGCATACAGCCCAGCGGCGAAGGCGGCGTGGTGACGATGCAGGACGTCAAGCAGGCCGCCGCCGCCGGCACCGCGCGGCTCGGCGCCGCGCCGGCACCGGCGCGTGCGGCTCCGGTC
>JBEQAM010000341.1:0-2914 GCA_041640375.1 Rehaibacterium sp.
CGCTTGCGCGGCCCGGATGTCGGCCAGATCACGGATACCGCCGGAGGCCTGCACGGCCAGCGTCGGCGCCAGCGCGCGCAGGTGTGCGTACAGCGCCAGGTTCGGGCCGGCCAGCATGCCGTCGCGCGCGATGTCGGTGCACAGCAGGTGCTTCAGGCCGATGTCGGCATAGGCGGCAGCGAGCGTGTCGAGCGTGCGCCCGCCGGCTTCGCTCTCGGTCCAGCCGTGGATCGGCAGACGCCAGCGGCCGGTGGCGTCGCATCGTGTGTCGAGAGCGACGGTAATGCACTCGGCACCGTAGCGCGCGATCCAGCCGGCCACCAGCTCCGGCTCGCGCACCGCCAGCGACCCGATCACGACGCGATCGGCCCCGGCCTCGACCAGCCGCAACAGATCGGTTTCGCGGCGCACGCCGCCGCCGGTCTGCACGCGCAGCGGGGTCTGGCGCTTGATCGCGGCGAGTAGCGGATAGAGGGTGTAGCCACCGGCACGAGCGGCATCGAGGTCGACCAGATGCAGCCAGCGCGCGCCGGCCTGGGCGTAGCGCATGGCCTGCGCCAGCGGATCGGTCTCGTAGCGGGTTTCCTGTGCGTAGTCGCCCTGCCGCAGGCGCACCACGCAGCCGTCACGGATGTCGAGCGCGGGATACAGGACGAAGCTCATGCCACACCTGCGCGCAGGAAGTTTTCGAGCACACGCGCACCGACCGCAGCCGAGCGCTCCGGGTGGAACTGCGCGCCGGCCACACGGCCGCGCTGCACCACCGCGGCGAAGCGCACGCCGTGCGTGCAGGCGGCGACACAGTCATTCCCGATCGGTACTGCGTAGCTGTGCACGAAGTAGGCCTGCGCGCCGTCCGGCAGGCCGTCGAGCAGCGTGCTGGAGCGGATCGGTTCGAGTCGGTTCCAACCCATGTGCGGCACACGCACGCCCTCGCTCTCGGCCAGCTTCGTCACCCGCCCGGGCAGCAGGCCGAGGCATTCGACTTCGCCCTCCTCCGAGGACTCGAACAGCAGCTGCATGCCCAGGCAGATGCCGAGCAACGGGCGCTCGAGCGTGCGCAGGGTGCCGATCAGTCCGGATGCGCGCAGCTTCGCCATCGCCGGCGCGGCGGCGCCGACCCCGGGCAGGATCACCCGGTCGGCGGCGCGAATGGTCTCCGCGTCGGCCGTGAATACGACTTCGGCGCCGAGCCGCGCCAGCGCATGGCGCACCGAGCCGATGTTGGCCCCGCCCGAGTCGATCAGCGCGACCTTCACAAGGCCCCCTTGGTGCTCGGCAGCGCCTCGCCATCGCGACGCACCGCCTGACGCAATGCGCGGGCGACCGCCTTGAAGCAGGCCTCGACCATGTGGTGGGCGTTGTCACCCTTCACCGCCAGGTGCAGGTTGAGCCCGGCGCTTTCGCACAGCGAACGGAAGAAGTGCGGCACCAGCTCGGTCGGCAGCTCGCCGACGCGCTCGCGCGGAAACACGCCCTCGAAAACGAAATACGGTCGCCCGGAGAAGTCCAGCGCCGCCGTCGCCAGCGCCTCGTCCATCGGCAGGGTGAAGCCGTAGCGGGCGATGCCGCGCTTGTCGCCCAGGGCCTGGCGCAGCGCCTGGCCCAGCGCCAGCGCCGTGTCCTCCACGGTGTGGTGCTCGTCGATGTGCAGGTCGCCGGCGCAGCTCACCGCCAGCGTGAAGCCGCCGTGCTTGCCGAGCTGCTCCAGCATGTGATCGAAAAAGCCCAGCCCGGTGGCAGCGACCGGCTCGTCGGCGCGGTCGAGGTCGACGCGCACCCGGATCTTCGTCTCCCGCGTCGCCCGCTCGACCTCGACCTCGCGCGGCGAGGCGAGGATCTGGCGGACGATGCCATCCCAGTCGTCGTGGCCCGGCCCGAGTCGATAGCCGCGCGCGCCGAGGTTGTCGGCAAAGCGCAGATCGCTCTCGCGGTCGCCGATGACCACGCTGTTGGCGAGGTCGACGCTGCGGTCGCGCAGGTAGTGCAGGACCATGCCGACACCCGGCTTGCGGTTGGGCGAGTTTTCCTCCGGCAGGCTGGGGTCGATCAGCACCTCGCGAAAGACGATCCCCTGCGACTCGAGCACCTGCATCATCAGCCGATGCGGCCCTTCGAAACTTTCCCGGGGAAAGCGCGGGCTGCCGAGGCCGTCCTGGTTGGACACCATCACCAGCTCGTAGCCGGCTCCCTGCAGACGCAGCAGGGCGGGAATCACGCCGGCGACGAAGCGCAGCTTCTCGTAGGCGTCGATCTGCTCGTCGGCCGGCTCCTCGATGATCGTGCCGTCGCGGTCGATGAAGGCGATGCGCCTCATGCCGCCACCCTCCCCGCGCCGAGCGCGGCGAGCAGGGCGTCGTTGTCCTGCGCGGCACCGATGCTGATGCGCAGGGCGTCGTCGAGCCTGGGGTGACCGCGCATGTCGCGTACCACCACGCCGGCGGCGAGCAGGCGCCGGAACACCGTCTCGGCGTCGTCGAAGCGCACCAGCAGGAAGTTGCCCTGCGAGGGATAGCAGCGGCGCACGCCGGGCAGCGCCGACAGGGCCGCGAACACGCGTTCGCGCTCGGCAACGACCTCGGCGGTGCGCGCGCGCGTCTCCGCCTGCACAGCCGGCTGCAGCGCGGCCAGCGCGGCACGCACCGACGGACTCGGCAGCGGATAGGGCGCGGCGACGTTGCGCAGCACCCGCACCAGCGCCGGGTCGGCCAGCAACGCGCCGATGCGGGCGCCGGCCAGGGCATGCGCCTTGGACAGCGTACGCAGCACGGCCAGGTTCGGATGGCGCGGCAGCAGCGTGGCGGCGCTGGCCTGCGTCGCGAACTCGGCGTAGGCCTCGTCCACGACCACGACGGCCTGGTCGGCCAGCGCGACGGCGGCGCGCTCGATCGCTTCCCGTGGCACGACCTCGCCG
>JBEQAM010000342.1:0-1274 GCA_041640375.1 Rehaibacterium sp.
TCGACGGCTTCGCGCGCCCACGCCCGATCGCGCTGTCGCGCTTCGTCTGCCTGACCGAGTACGACGCGAAGCTGCCGGCGCCGGTCGCCTTCCCGCCCGAGGACCTGCGCAACACCCTCGGCGACGTGCTGGCGGCGCACGGCCTGACCCAGCTGCGTATCGCCGAAACCGAAAAATACGCCCACGTCACTTTCTTCTTCTCCGGCGGCCGCGAGCGGCAGCTGCCGGGTGAGGCGCGCATCCTGGTGCCCAGCCCCAAGGTCGCCACCTACGACCTGAAGCCGGAGATGAGCTGTCCGGAAGTGACCGCCAGGCTGGTCGAGGCGATCCGCGCGCAGCGCTTCGACTTCATCGTCTGCAACATCGCCAATCCCGACATGGTCGGCCACAGCGGCGACATGCAGGCGGCGATCGGTGCGGTACGCGCCGTGGACGACGCGCTCGGCGAGCTGCGCGCCGCGATCGAGGCGGTCGGCGGCGAGATGCTGGTCACCGCCGACCACGGCAACATCGAGATGATGCGCGACCCCGCCACCGGCCAGCCCCACACCGCCCACACCGTCGGTCCGGTGCCGCTGGTCTACCTCGGCCGCCGCGCCACCCTGCGCGCCGGTGGCGCGCTGCGCGACATCGCCCCCACCGTGCTGCACCTGCTCGGCCTGCCCAAACCGGCAGAGATGACCGGCGAGTCGCTGGTGGTGTTGGGGTGAGGGGACGGAAACCGGCCACCGGAAATCGGGAGACGCAAGCCAGAAGCGGGTGCTTTCGTCGGGATGGCGAGTCTGTGAAGCTCTCTCCCGAGTCCCGAGTCCTGACATGACGCCACGCCTGATCCTTCTCGCCCTGCTGCTCGGCCTGTCGGGTATCGCCACCGTCGGCGCGCAGGCGCCGGCGCAGCGCAAGCAGCAGGAGACCGAGGCGGCGAAAAAGCTCGAGCAGGTGCGCGCACAGATCCGCGCGCTGACCCAGCAGCAACGCCAGCTCGAAGGCGAGCGCGGCGAGGCGGCACGCGCCGTGCGCGAGGCCGACCAGCAGGTCGGCGCGGCGGTGCGCGCGCTGCGCCAGACCGAGGCCGCCATCGCCACCCGGGAGGCCGAGCTGAGCAAGCTCGAGCGGGACCAGGCGGCGCTGGAGCAGCGCCTGTCCAGCCAGCGCGAGACACTGGCGGCGCTGGTGCGCTCGGCCTACGCGCTCGGCCGCCACGAGCAGCTCAAGGTGCTGCTGGCGCAGGACCGGGTCGCCGATCTGGCCCGCGCGATGGCCTACCCCAGGTA
>JBEQAM010000342.1:1284-2904 GCA_041640375.1 Rehaibacterium sp.
CGGGCTGATGGACGAGCTGCAGGCGCTGGCCGACCTGACCAGGCAGGTCGAGGCCAGCCGCGCCGAGCTGCTCGCCACCCGCAACACACAGCAGCGCCAGCTGGCCGAGCTGGAGGGCCAGCGCGCGCAGCGTCGCGCGCTGGTGGCCGAACTCGACGCCCGCCACAAGGACTCCGCCGCCCGCATCGCCGCGCTCGGGCGCGACGAACGGGCGCTGATGCAACTGCTCGAACGCCTGCGCGACGCGCTGGCCGACGTGCCGCGCCAGCTCGAGGACGGCCGCCCCTTCGCCCAGCGCCGCGGCGCGCTGCCGTGGCCGCTGTCCGGCGCGCTGCTGACCGGCTTCGGCGGCAAGCTGCCCGACGGCCGCGCCTCGGAAGGCTGGCTGATCGCCGGCACCGCCGGCGCCGAGGTGCGGGCGATTTCGCACGGCCGGGTCGCCTTCGCCGACTGGCTCAAGGGCTATGGCCTGATCGTGATCGTCGACCACGGCGACGGCTGGATGAGCCTGTACGCCCACAACGACGCCCTGCTCCGCGATGCCGGGGACTGGGTGCGCGCCGGCGACCCGCTCGCCAGCGTCGGCAGCTCCGGCGGCCAGGGCCGCGCCGCGCTGTATTTCGAGCTGCGCCAGCACAGCAAGCCGGTGGATCCGCGCCACTGGCTGCAGCGGCGCTAAGGCAGGGACTCGACAAGGCGCTCGACAGGCTCGTTTCCGGCGTGCACGCCGGCCACCCGCTCGCATTCGGCTCTTCCCGGGGCCCGGCTCTCGACTGGCATCCCCTGCACCCGCACCACATAATCGGCCGCATGAACAAACGCGCGCTTTGCCTGCTGCTGCCGCTGTCCTTCGCCGCCCCCACCCCGGCCCAGGAGCCGCCCGAGATGGCGCCGCCGGCCGAAGCGGTGCCGCTGGAGGAAATCAAGCGCTACGTGTCGGTGTTCCGTACCGTCAAGCAGGCCTATGTCGACGAGGTCAGCGACGAGCGGCTGATGCAGGCGGCGATCCGCGGCCTGCTCACCGATCTGGACCCGCACAGCGCCTACCTCGATGCCGAGCAGACCCAGAGCCTGAACGAGGCGGCCACCGGCGCCTACGACGGCATCGGCCTGGAACTGGTCCAGCAGCCCGACCGCAGCCTGCTGGTGATCGCACCGATCGACGACACACCGGCCGCGCGCGCCGGCATGCGTCCCGGCGACATCATCACCGCCATCGACGGCCGGCCGATCGAGGCCGACAGCGTCGAGGCCGCCGTCGCCATCCTGCGCGGGGAGCCCGGCAGCACGGTCACCCTGACCGTGCTGCGCGAGGGCCAGCCGGCACCGCTGGAGGTGGCGGTGACGCGCGAGACCATCCGCATCACCAGCGTCCGCGCCCGCTTGATCGAGCCCGGCTACGGTTATCTGCGCATCAGCACCTTCCAGAGCGATACCGGCCCGGATCTGCGCAAGCGCCTGCGCGAGCTCGCCAAGGACGCGCCCTTGCGGGGCCTGGTGCTCGACCTGCGCAGCAACCCGGGCGGCCTGCTCAACGCCGCCATCGAGGCCGCGGATGCCTTCCTCGACGCCGGCGTGATCGTCTCCACCAAGGGCCGCTTGCCGTTTTCGGCCAGCGAG
>JBEQAM010000343.1:0-2894 GCA_041640375.1 Rehaibacterium sp.
GCCTGCGCCCACAGTGCCGCCAGCGCGGCGGCGTCCTCGCGCAGGTGCTCGGCGCGATCCAGCGGCAGCCCGGCGAACAGCTGCGCGGTCGGCGTGGGGGTCACGGCGGCGGCCTCAGACGGTGAACGAGCTGCCGCAGCCGCAGGTGGTCCTGGCGTTGGGATTGCGGATGACGAACTGGGCGCCGGTCAGCGACTCGGTGTAATCGACCTCGGCGCCCATCAGGTACTGCAGGCTCAGCGGATCGACCAGCAGGGTGACGCCGTCACGCACGATGCTCAGGTCGTCCTCGCCCTGCTCCTCGTCGAAGCTGAAGCCGTACTGGAAGCCGGAGCAGCCACCGCCCTGGATGTAGACGCGCAGCTTGAGCGCATCGTTGCCCTCCTCGCGGATCAGTTCGCGCACCTTGGCCGCGGCGGCCGAAGTGAACACGAGCGGGGCATCGATCTGCTGGTAGCTGGGCGTGGCGTTCATGGCGTCGAAATGGGGGAGCTTGTGCCCATTATCAAGCGGCGGTAGAGGCCTCGGCCACCGGTGCCGGGCCGGCGAGCCGTTTCGGCGGCGCTTCGCCGTGGATCAGCCGGCCGGTGATCATCGCGCCGGCCGCCATCTCGACCACCTTGTAGTAAATATTGCCCTGCACCCGCGCCTGCGCCGCCAGTTCGATGCGCTCGCCGGCATGGACGTCGCCCTGCAGCTGGCCGTTGATGATCACCACCGGCGCACGCACCTCGCCCTCGACCAGTCCGTGCTCGGCGATGGTCAACACCGCCTCGGCGCCCTCCTCGGCCACCACGCTGCCGTGGATGCGGCCCTCGACGTAGAGCCCGCCGCTGAAGGTGAGGTCGCCGCGCACCGTCACCCGCGGCCCGATCAGCGTCTCGACCGCCACCTGCGGCGCCGCGCGCCCGCTCCTGCCCTTGTCTCCCCCGAACATCCTCATCTCCCGGCGGTCGCGACCGCCTGCTGCGTGGCCTCCCAGGGGAAGGCCTGTTCCGTGGTGTTGCCCTCGGCGCGCAGCAACACCCGCACGCGGTTGGGCGCGAAACCCGGCGGCAGCATCAGGCTGCCCTCGAGCTGCTGGAAATAGCGGAAGGCGAACTCCTGCGCCGGCGCATCCTCGCGCTGCAGCAGCTCCGGCCAGCGCAGGCTGGCGAGTTTGCCGTCGCGCACGCCGTCGACCTGCAGGGTCAGCTCGCCGCGGCTGATCTTGCCGCGGTTGAGGTTCTGGGTGAGCGTCACCGTGTACAACCAGGCGCCCTCGGCGCCGGGCTCCATCCGCACGCTGTGCACGCCCAGGCCGCGGCGCTGACCGCTGGCGCCCACCAGCCGCTCGTAGAAGGCGACGTCGGCGCGCAGCTGGGCGATCTCCTCCTCGCGTTCGGCCAGGGTCTGCTGCAACTCCTGGTTGGCGGCGCGGCTGATCTCGTCCGAGCGCCTGTACGTGGTGCTGCGCTGGCGAAGCTCGTCGAGCTGCCGGCGCTGCTCGGCCACCTGCCCGGCCAGCACCCGGTTCTCCTCCCGGACCTCGGCCAGCGTCGGCGCAGCGACCTGGGTCGCCCAGGTCCAGGCGGCCGCCACGCTGGCCAGCCACAGCACGGCCGCCGCCGCCAGCAGCAGGCGGGTCCGGGGACGGGCGGAAACGACGATGAATCGCCGCGGTGGGATCGGAGCGCTCATGCCAAGAGGATGGGTATAGCCCCCGGCTTCACCGGGAGTCAACCGCCGGCCGCCTATGGTCGTGAGGGTCTGCATTGTGCGACGTCGGCGATGAACCGTGACCAGCCCGGCGACGGCGCCCGGCGGTAACGTGAACCGGCTCACAACTCCGTCCGGTCGCCGGGCGGATTGCCGTTACCGGGATCGAACAGGGACGGGCCCGCGCCGCACGGCCGACGCGCTGCGCCCACGATCAAAACCACGCTCGACGCCCTGCGGTCCGCATGCGTCCGGACGGGGCGGGCCGCCGGGCGGCTTCGCCCATCCCGGTGACAGCCTGCGGACCGCGACGCATGACACGATGCAACGATCCAGGGGTTTACGCTCACATGCCTTCGCAGCACACCTCCACGCCGCACGATACCAGCGCGCCTGCGACCGCGGCCGGAGCATTCGTCCGCGACCTGCCCAGACGGGTGGAGACGCTGGCCCGACGCATCCAGCGTCTGTCGCGCAACGGCTGGGACATCAATGCGCTGTCGCTGCTGCGTCACGACGCCCGCCGGCTGGCCGAGGCCAGCATCCGCCACGGCCTGGACGAGGTCGGCTCCGGCCTGCAGGCACTGGAGCGCTTGCTGCATGCCCACCTCGACAGCCCCACCCTGCCGGCAGCCGAGGCCGCCGCTCCGATGCTGGAGACGCTCGCCAGTCTGCGCAGCCGTCTGCCGCAGGCCTGGGCCGCTGCTGCGCCGACGTTCGGCAATATCGCCCGGGTGGAAGTGCCGCCCCCGGGCTATTGGCGACGCTGGGTCGGCGACGCGCCGCCTCCGGTCACGGTGGCCGTCCGCCCATCTGCGTCGGCGGGGGCGGCGGTCATGGCGGCGCAGAAAACGCCCGGTGCGAAGTCTGCCCGGGCCGGCCGGGCGACGGATGCAGAGGCCGGCAGCAGGACCCTCGCGCACATCTTCCACCTCACCGACGGCGGCGCCCTGTCCTGCGAGCTCGACCAGCGCCTGGAGGCCGCGGGCTACAGCGTCGAGCCGTTCACCGAGGCCGAGCCGCTGCGCAACCTGCTCGACGAACAGCCGCCGCTGCTGGTCGTGGTGGACTCGGCACATATCGAGACACTGGAGGCGATCGGCGCGGCGCTGCGGGCCGCCCGCCAGCGCACCGGTCTGCGCCTGCCGCTGGCGACGATCGCCGCCGAGGACGACCTCGGCATCCGCCTGACCGCC
>JBEQAM010000344.1:0-1860 GCA_041640375.1 Rehaibacterium sp.
CGTCCCGCTGCGGCTGGCCCTGCTGAGCACCGAGGGTGGCTACACCCCGGACGCGGTGCTGGCCGGCCGGGCGGGCGAATTCCGCGCGCTGCCCGACGGCCGGCTCCTGCTGCCCGGCGACCCGAGATGGACGCACTGGGTCCGGATCGAGGCCGAGCTGGATACCCCGGCCGGCGCTGACGACCCGCGCCGGGTGCTCTGGTTCGATCGCGTGCCGCTGGTCGAACTCCATCTGCATGTGCCGATCGACGGCGGCTGGCAGCGCCATTCGCGCAGTTTCTTCACGCCCGGACCGGAGGAGGAGCTGCTGGCCAGCGGCTTCGTCTTCGTCCTGCCGCCCCTGCCGGACGGCAAAGCGGTGATGCTGGCGCAGGTGCGCAACCACGTTGCCGTCAGTCTGCGGCCGATCCTCGAAGCGGAGGGGCGGTACCGGCTCGACGACCGGCGCGTGACGGTCGCGCTGAGCGCGATCTATGCCGGCCTGGCGGTGCTGGCACTGATCGGGCTGGCGCTGTTCGCGGCGATACGCGAGCCCCTGTACCTGACATTCGTCGGTTTCGCGCTGGCGGTGTGGCTGCTGCTGACGGCGGTCAACGGCCATCTGTACGCCATTCCCGGGCTGCGCTGGCTGGGGTTTTTCGCCTCCCCGGGCCTGTTCGCCCTCGGTCATGCGACGGCGGCCTTCATCGTCCTGCTGGCGCGCCAGTTCGCCGACCTGGGCGCCTGCGCGCCGCGTTTCGACGCGGTCCTCGGCTGGACGCCGTGGCTGCTGTTTGCGCTGGCCGCGCTGTCGCTGGGCTTGCCGCTGACGGCGGCCGACCTCGTCCAGATCGGCTCGACCGTGGCCTGGGCGGGGGCGGGGGCGCTGTGCATCGGTTCCTCGGCGATCGCACTGCGCCGCGGGCGCCCGCTGGCCCTGCCGATCCTGCTGCTCTGGGTCGCGCTGCTGGTCGGCGCCTGCGCGCGGCCGTTGGTGTCCTACGGCTGGCTGCCGCAGAACGTGTGGACCATGTACGGCTTCCAGCTGGCGCTGGTGGCGAGTGTGTTTGTGCTCACGCTCGCCCTGACCGGCCGGATGATGGAGTTCCGCAAGCAGCGCGACCGCGCCCGGCTGGCCAAGGAGCAGGCCGACGCCAGCCTTCAGGCCGAGCAGGGGCGGCGCCGCTTCGCCGAGAGTCTGGCCGCGTTGCGTGAGGCGAGCAACGGCGACATCGAGTGGCTGGCCTTCCGCCGGCTGCTGGAATCGCTGCGCCCGCTGGTGCCGCAGCAGGGCTCGGCGGTGCTGGCCTTCGGTTACCACGGGCTGGACCTGCTGCTGGCCGAGCCGATCGCCCTCAAGGAGCGCTACTCGCGCATGCTCGGCGCCCGTGGCGGCACGCTGAAGGGACTGTGCCGCTCGCGCAATCCGGTCCAGGTCCTGCTGGACGACGGCCAGACGCCTGGCGAGGGGCCGCCGCACGACGCCGGGTTGTTCGCGGTGGTGCCGCTGCGGATGGACAAGCCGGGCTGGGGTGCGCTGCTGATCGAGCGCCAGGCTTGGGAAAGCTTCGATCACAACGAGCTGCGCCTGGCCGCGGGGTTCGCCGCGATGGCGACGCAGGCGGCCGACGAGGCGGCCGCCGCGCGCGAGCTGCGCCGCAAGGCCGAGCTGGATTCGCTCACCGGGGCCTACAACCGTCACGCGCTGGATGCGCTGCTGGCGCGGGCGATGGCGGCGGCGCATGCCGCGCACAGTCCGCTGTCGATCCTGTTCGTCGACCTCGACCACTTCAAGCAGGTCAACGACCGCCACGGCCATGCCGTCGGCGACCAGTGCCTGCGCGTGCTGGCCGAGACGATCCGCCGCATGCTCGGGCCGCA
>JBEQAM010000344.1:1870-2894 GCA_041640375.1 Rehaibacterium sp.
ATGGCGGCGAGGAGTTCATCATCGTCCTACCCGGACGCACCGCCGAACAGGCGCGCCAGCTGGGCGAGCGGCTGCGGGTGATGGTGTCGGAGCTGCGTATCGGCGAAGGCGAGGGCGCGGCGCGCTTCACCGTCAGCATCGGCGTGGCCGGGCGGCAGAACAGCGAGCAGCACGCGCAGCCGGTGATCGACCGTGCCGACCGCGCGCTGTACACCGCCAAGCGCAGCGGCCGCAACCAGGTGCAGGTGGCGCCCGGCTACAGCGATCCGGCATCCGATCCCGGGCCGCTGTCGTTGCAATAGCGCTTGTGCGCATGGATGGCCGAGGCGAGGATGGTCGCTCCGCCCTCGCACGCGTCCCGCTCATGTCCCCACCGCTCGACGGTAACGCAAATCATGTCTCGTCCCTGTCGTGGCCGACGCCCGGCCCGGGCGGCGCGCCCGGGCGGCGGGCGACGGCGGGCGCAGCGGCATGAGCGCGAAGGCTCAGGGCGCGCTGTGGTCGCTGATCGCCGGCGCGGCGCTGATCAGCACCACCGGTGTGCTGGTGCGCTACGCCGACGTCGCCCCGACGGTGTCGGCGTTCTGGCGCATGGCCTTCGGCGGTGCGATGCTGGCCGGGTTCCTGGTCGTCGCAGGGCGCTGGCGGCCGGCGACGTGGCGCGACTGGGGCTGGATGCTGGCGCCGGCGGTGTTCTTCGCGCTGGACCTGTTCCTCTGGCATCGCAGCATCCACGAGGTCGGGCCCGGGCTGGCGACGCTGCTGGCCAACTTCCAGGTGTTCGTGATGGCGCTGGCCGGCGTGCTGCTGCACCGCGAGCGGCTGGGCCCGCGCTTCCTCGGCGGGCTGGCGCTGGCCTTCGGCGGCCTGTGGCTGCTGGTCGGCGTCGACTGGGGCGGCTTCGACGCGCGCTACCGGCTGGGCGTGGCGTTCGGCTTGCTCACCGGTCTGGCCTACGCGGCCTACATGCTCAGCTTCCGTCACGCCCAGCGCGAGCGCTCGACGCTGCCGGCGCCGCAGCTGC
>JBEQAM010000345.1:0-2874 GCA_041640375.1 Rehaibacterium sp.
TGGCGCGCGACGCCGGCCCAACGGTGGACGCCCCGCGCATCCCCTCGTGGTGGATCGCCGCCGCGCCCGACATCGACCTGTACCGCGACGCGCTGGCGCATGTGCTGCCCGGGCGTGACGCCACCGAGCCCGCCGATGCCCTGTTCGCGACGAGCTGGAAAGTCTCCGCCGCCAGCAACCGCCAGGGCCTGCGGCTGGCTGGCCCGCCGCTGCGGTTGGCCGACCGCCGCGAACGGGTCTCGGAACCGGTCGCCGCCGGCACCATCCAGCTGCCGCCGGACGGCCAACCGATCATCCTGCTCGGCGAGGCGCAGACCGTCGGCGGCTACCCGCGCATCGGCCATGTCGCCAGCGCCGACCTGCCACGGCTGGCGCAATTGCGCCCGGGCGAGACCCTGCACCTGCGCCCGACCGATGCCGATTCGGCCTGGCGCGCGGCTTGTGATCAGCGCGCGCGGCTGGCCAGAATCGCGCTGGCGGTCGCGCAGCGGCTCGCCGCCCGCGCCTGACCTCCGGCACTTCCCCACGAGACTTCCCCGCATGAAATTCAGTGTCCCTGCGATCATCCTCATCGTCCTCGGCAGCGTGCTCCTGCTCGACAACCTCGGCTTGGCTCGCTTCGACTTCGGCCGCCTGGTCGCCACCTGGTGGCCCGCGATCCTGATCGCGGTCGGCCTGAGCATGCTGTTCAAGGGCTCGAAATAGCCGCCATCCATGAGCCGCCCGCTGCGCATCGACTTCAACTGCGACCTCGGCGAGGGCTGCGGCGACGACGCGGCGATCGCGCCTCACATCAGTTCAGCCAGCCTGGCCTGCGGCTTCCACGCCGGCGGCCCGCTGCAGATGCGCGAGGCGGTGACGGTCTGCCTGCGCCACGGCGTCGCCGTCGGCGCGCACCCCTCGCTCCCGGATCGCGAAGGCTTCGGCCGGCGCGTGCTGGCGACGACCCCGGAACAGGTCCATGCCGACACGCTCTACCAGCTCGGCGCGCTCGCCGCCTTCGTCCGCGCCGCCGGCGGCCGGCTGCATCACGCCAAACCGCACGGCGCGCTGTACAACCTCGCCGCCCGTGACGCCGCCATCGCCGAGGCCGTCGCCACCGCCGTGCGCGACTTCGACCCGGACCTGATCCTGTATGGCCTCGCCCACTCGGCCCTGACCGCCGCCGGCGAACGCGCCGGCCTGCGGGTGGCGCATGAGGTCTTCGCCGAGCGCCGCTACGAGGCCGACGGCACGCTCACGCCGCGCGGGCAACCGGGCGCGCTGATCGACTCGCTCGACGAGGCGCTGGCACAGGTACGCAGCATGCTGCGTGAGGGCATCGTCGTGGCCCGCACCGGCGAACGCGTACCGATCCGCGCCGACACCCTGTGCCTGCACGGCGACCGCCCCGACGCCGCCGCCTTCGCCCGCGCGCTACGCGAGGCGCTGCAAGCCGAAGGCTTCGGCATCGCCCCGCCTTTCTCCGCACCGGACTGAAACTCCCATGTCCTACTGGCCGCTCATCGGCGTCGCCTGGGTCGTCGCCGGCTTCGCCCTCCGCCTCAATCCCGCGCTGGTGGTGGTCAGCGCCGGCCTGGTCACCGGCCTGGTCGCCGGCAAGGATCTGCTGGCCGTGCTGACCCTGTTCGGCGAGGCCTTCACCAAGCAGCGCTATCTCGCCCTGTTCCTGCTCACGCTGCCGGTGATCGGCCTGCTCGAACGCCATGGCTTGAAGGAGCACGCACAGGCCTGGATCGCGCGCCTGCGCGGCGCCACCGCCGGCCGCCTGCTGGTGGCCTACCTGGGCCTGCGCCAGCTCGCCGCCACCTTGGGCCTGACCAGCCTCGGTGGCCACCCGCAGACCGTGCGACCGCTGCTGGTGCCGATGGCCGAGGGCGCGGCGGAAGCGCGCATCGGTGCACTGAGCGACGGCCAGCGCCAGCGCCTGCGGGCGATGTGTGCCGGCACCGACAACGTCGGCCTGTTCTTCGGCGAGGACGTCTTCATCGCCTTCGGCGCGGTGCTGCTGATGCAGGGGTTCTTCGCCGATAACGGCATCGTGCTCGAACCGCTGCATATCGCCCTGTGGGGCATCCCGACCGCGCTGTGCGCCTTCGCCATCCACACCGTCCGCGTGCTGCGCTTCGAGCGCCGGCTGGAGCGCGAGGCGCGCGCCATCGTCGCGCAGGCGACGCCGGAGGTGCGCCCGTGATCACCCTGCAGTGGATCTATTGGCTGGCGGGCGGCTACATCGGCTGGCTGGCCTGGCTCGGGCTGCGCGACCGCGGCAACCCGCGCCGCCACACCACGGCCCTGTTCTGGGGTCTGCTGGCGCTGGCGCTGCTGGCCGGCGAGCGGCTGCCGGCGCCGGTGATGGGCGGCATGGTGGTGCTGCTGGCGGTGCTGGCCGGCTTCGGCGGTATCCGCATGGGCCGCTACGACCACAGCACGCCGGACGAGAAGCGCGCCGAGGCCGCGCGTCTGGGCAACCGGCTGTTCTGGCCGGCGTTGCTGATCCCCGGCCTCACCCTGCTCGGCGCGGTGGTGCTCAAGGATGTGGAGATCGCCGGGCAGCGCCTGTTCGGCGCCGAGCAGACCACGCTGGTCGCGCTGGGCGTGGCCTGCGTGATCGCCACCTTCGCCGCCTGCCGGCTGACCCGGCAAAGCGCCGGTGCGGCCGTGGAGCAGTCGCGCCGGCTGGTCGACGCGATCGGCTGGGCAGCGCTGCTGCCGCTGCTGCTGGCGACCTTGGGCAGCGTGTTCTCCACCACCGGCGTCGGCGAGGCCGTGGCCGGACTGGTCAAGGCCGGCATCCCGGTGGAGAACCGGCTGGTGGTCGTGGTCGCCTACGCGCTCGGCATGGCCGTGTTCACCATGATCATGGGCAACGCC
>JBEQAM010000346.1:0-2864 GCA_041640375.1 Rehaibacterium sp.
GCCGGGCCGCAACTGGTCGGCATGATCGCCGCAGCCCGCTTCGACGTCTTCAGGCACTCGCGCGGACGCGAGTTCAGCGAGGCGCTGCTGCGCGCGCTCGCCGCGTGGCTGAGCCAGCGGTTCGGCAAGGACACCCTGCTGGCCCATCCGGGCGAGGACACTTTCATGTTCGCCCTGCCCGCCTCCACGAGGCCGGACGAGGACCAGGCGCGCATCGAGGCCCTGATCGCGGCCTGCGGCGATGCCCCCTTCCTGGTCGAGGGCGAGGAAGTTTTCCTGACCCTGCGCTGCGGTCTGCTGCGCACGCCCGAAGACGCCGGCGACGCGGAAACCGCCGAACGCAACATCGCAGCCGCCTGCGGCGAGGCGGACGCGCGCGGTGTGCCGCTGCTCGTCTACGACGATGCGATCCGCAACCGCGCCGAGCGCCGCATCGAACTGGAGCGCGAGCTGCGCCATGCCATCGACGCCGAGCAGTTCGAACTGTTCCTGCAACCCAAGTTCGAGGCCCGCACGCAACGCATGACGGGGGCCGAGGCGCTGCTGCGCTGGCGGCATCCGGAGCTCGGCCTGGTGTCGCCGGCCGAATTCGTGCCGCTGCTGGAGGACACCGGCCTGATCGTCCCGGTCGGCCACTGGGTGCTGTGCCGCGCGGCGCGGATCGTGCGGCAGTGGCGCGAGGCCGCTTTCGGCGACCTGCGCATCGCGGTCAACGTCTCCGCCCGCGAACTGCGCCAGCACGGGTTCGTCGAGCAGTGCGCGAGGATCCTCGAAGACTGCGGCGGCGAGCCCTGCCTCGACATCGAGATCACCGAGAGCCTGCTGATGGACGACATCGCCCACAGCATGCGCATCCTGCAGGCGCTGCGCGACCTCGGTTTCGGCATCGCCATCGACGATTTCGGCACCGGTTATTCCTCGCTCAACTACCTGTCGCGCCTGCCGGCCGACACGCTGAAGATCGACCATTCGTTCATCGCGCAGATCGCGCAGAGCCCAGAGTCGCTGTCGCTGGTGACCAACATCATCAATCTGGCGCACTCGCTCGGCCTGCGCGTGGTCGCCGAGGGCGTCGAGGACGAGGAGCAGGCCAAACTGCTGCGCCTGCTACGCTGCGACGAGTTGCAGGGCTATCTGCTCGGCCGGCCGTTGCCGGTGGACGCGTTCGAGCGCGCCTTCCTCGCCTGAAGGCAGACGGAGCGGCGACCTCGCCGTCCTCAGTCCGCCAGCTCGGCGATGACCGGCGCGTGGTCGCTGGGTCGCTCCCAGGTGCGCGGCTCGCGGTCGATGCCGGCGGCGGTGCAGCGATCCTTGAGCGCATCGGACAGCAGCACCAGGTCGATGCGCAGGCCGAGATTGCGGCGGAAGCCGGCGGCGCGGTAGTCCCACCAGCTGAACTGCCCGCCCTCGTCGTGGTGCAGGCGGAAACTGTCGTGCAGGCCGAGCGACAGCAGCCGCCCGAGCGCGTCGCGCTCGGGGGTGGAGCACAGGATCCGCTCGCGCCAGGCCTCCGGGTCGTGCACGTCACGGTCGTCGGGCGCGATGTTGAAATCGCCGAGCACGACCAGATTCGGGTGGCGCGCGATTTCCGCCGCCAGCCAATCGTGCGCCGCATCGAGCCAGCGCAGCTTGTAGTCGTATTTCTCGTCGCCGACCGCCTTGCCGTTGACCACGTACAGGTCGACCACGCGCAGGTCGCCGACCGTCGCCGCGATCACGCGCTTTTGCCCGTCGTCGAAGCCGGGGATGCCCACCTGCACGTCACGCGCCGGGGCGCGGCTGAGGATGGCGACGCCGTTGTAGGTCTTCTGTCCGGCGAACACGCTGCGGTAGCCGAGCTCGGCGAGCACGGCGTCGGGAAACTTCGCGTCCTCCAGCTTGGTTTCCTGCAGGCCGACGATGTCCGGTTGCCGATCCTTCAGCCACTCGACCAGGTGCGGCAGGCGGACATTCAGCGAATTGACGTTCCAGGAGGCGATCTTCATCGCGGCAGTGTAACCAAGCGCCGGCTTTCTGCAGGAGCGGCGGGTTGCGTATGCTGGCTCGCCCCCCACCGGAACCTGCCGATGAACGACTGGATCGACCTGCGCTCGGACACCGTCACCCGCCCCACCCCGGCGATGCGCGAGGCCATGCTGCGCGCCGAGGTCGGCGACGATGTGTATGGCGAGGATCCGACCGTCAACGCGCTGCAGGCCCGGCTCGCCGCCGAGCTTGGTTTCGAGGCCGGGCTGTTCGTGCCCAGCGGCACGCAGTCGAACCTGCTGGCGCTGATGAGCCACTGCGAGCGCGGCGACGAATACCTGGTCGGCATGGACGCGCACACCTACAAGTACGAAGGCGGCGGCGCGGCGGTGCTGGGCTCGATCCAGCCGCAGCCGGTGCCGCATGCAGCCGACGGCACGCTGCCGCTGGAGGTGCTGGCGAGCGTGATCAAGCCGGTCGATCCGCATTTCGCCCGCACCCGTCTGCTGTGCCTGGAGAACACCTGGCACGGCCGCCCGCTGCCGCTGGACTACCTCGCCGCCGCGCGCCGCTTCTGCGACGCCAACGGGCTGGCACTGCACCTGGACGGCGCACGGCTGTACAACGCGGCGGTGGCCTGCGGCGTACCGGCACGCGAAATCGCGCGGCACTTCGACAGCGTCTCGGTGTGCTTCTCCAAGGGGCTGGGCGCGCCGGTCGGCTCGGTGCTGGTCGGCAGCGGCGCGCTGATCGAGAAGGCACGGCGCTGGCGCAAGGTCGCCGGCGGCGGCTGGCGTCAGGCCGGCATGCTGGCGGCGGCCTGCCTGCACGCGCTCGATCATCACGTCGCGCGCCTGGCCGAGGATCACGCCCGCGCCGCGCGGCTGGCGGACGGGTTG
>JBEQAM010000347.1:0-2857 GCA_041640375.1 Rehaibacterium sp.
CCGCTCCTGACGACCCCGCACCGGCCAGACCCCGGCGCACGCCGCCCACTTTGCCCTTCCGACCTGCTTCCGACATGGCCTCGATCCCGCATCCGATTCCCGCCCGCATGAAGGGTCTCAACCGCGCCGAGATCTGCGACCGGAACTTCATCGAGTTCGTCCGCGACTGGGACGGCGAGGCGCTGCCGAAGCCGGCGCCGTACGAGCCCGTGCTGCCTGGCAGCGCGCTGACCGCCGAGGCCTTCCTGGAGCTGTACGAGTCGCAACTGATCTCGCGCCACCTCGACCTGATGGCACGCGTGCTGCGGGTACAGAACAAGGTCTTCTACACCATCGGCAGCTCCGGCCACGAGGGCAACGCGATGGTGGCGCGGCTGACCCGCCACACCGATCCGGCCTTTCTGCATTACCGCAGCGGCGGCTTCATGGCCGAGCGCTTCCGCAAGCTGCCGGGGATGGACCCGATCATGGACTCGGCGCTGAGCTTCGCCGCCAGCAAGGACGATCCGGCATCCGGCGGGCGCCACAAGGTCTGGGGCAGCAAGCCGCTGTGGGTGCTGCCGCAGACCTCGACCATCGCCTCGCACCTGCCCAAGGCGTTGGGTACCGCCATCGCCATCGAACAGGCGCGCCGTATCGGCCACGCGCTGCCGGTACCTGAGGACAGTATCGTGATCTGCTCGTTCGGCGATGCCTCCAGCAACCACGCCACCGCGCAGACGGCCTTCAACGCCGCGGCGTGGACGACCTACCAGAAGCTGCCGGCGCCGGTGCTGTTCGTCTGCGAGGACAACGGCATCGGCATCTCGGTGAAGACGCCGGACGGCTGGATCGCGCGCAACTTTTCCGGTCGTCGTGACCTCGACTACTTCCACGCCGATGGTCTGGACCTCGCCGTCGGCTACGCCCAGGTCGCCGCCGCCGTCGAGCATTGCCGCCGCACCCGCCGGCCGACCTTCCTGCACCTGCGCACGACCCGCATCATGGGGCACGCCGGCACCGACTTCGAGATCGAGTGGCGCAGCCTGGAGGAGCTGGTCGCGGTCGAGGCTACCGACCCCTTGCTGCGCTCGGCGGCGATCGCGCTCGAGTCCGGGCTGATGACCAAGGACGAGGTGCTGGCGCAGTACGAGGCGATCCGCGGCAAGTGCTTCGCCGCCGCCGAAGCGGCCGACCGCCGGCCGAAGCTGACGACGCTCGCCGAGGTGGTCGCGCCGCTGGCGCCGTACACGCCCGATGCGGTGAATGCCGAGGCCGTGCGCGCCGACTACGCGCAAGCACGGCTCAAGGTGTTCGGCGGCGAGGACAAGCTGCCCGAGAAGCAGCCGCCGCGGCACCTCGCCATCCAGATCAACCAGGCGCTGCACGACCTGATGGCCAAGTACCCCGAATCGCTGCTGTTCGGCGAGGACGTGGCGCAGAAGGGCGGCGTGTACACGGTCACCAAGGGCCTGTTCAAGGCGTTCCGCGGCAACCGCGTGTTCAACACCCTGCTCGACGAGACCATGATCCTCGGCCTGGCCCAGGGCTACGCCAACATGGGCATGCTGCCGATCCCCGAGATCCAGTACCTGGCCTATTTTCACAACGCCTGTGACCAGATCCGCGGCGAGGCCTGCTCGCTGCAGTTCTTCAGCAACGACCAGTACCGCAACCCGATCCTGATGCGCGTCGCCTCGCTCGGCTACCAGAAGGGCTTCGGCGGCCATTTCCACAACGACAACTCGATCGCCGCGCTGCGCGACATCCCCGGCCTGGTGGTGGCTTGCCCGTCGCGCGGCGACGACGCGGCGATGATGCTGCGCACGCTGGCGGCGCTGGCGAAGGTGGATGGCCGCGTCTGCGCCTTCCTCGAGCCGATCGCGCTGTACATGACCAAGGATCTTTACGAGGCTGGCGACGGCGGCTGGTTGACCGCCTATCCCACGCCGGACCGCGCCATCCCGCTCGGCGAGGGCAAGGTCTACGGCGAGGGTGACGACCTGGTGGTCTTCACCTTCGGCAACGGCGTGCCGATGAGCCTGCGCGCGGCGCGCCAGCTGGAAAGCGAGCGCGGCTGGAAGGTGCGCGTGGTGGATCTGCGCTGGCTGGTGCCGCTCAACGAGACCTTCATCGTCGAACAGGCGAGGACCGCCCGGCGCATCCTCGTGGTCGACGAGGGCCGCCGCAGCGCCGGCGTGGGCGAGGGCATCCTCACCGCGCTGGTCGAGGGCGGACAGGGCGGCAAGCCGCTGCGCCGGGTGGTCGGCGCCGACACCTACACGCCGCTGGCCGGTGCGGCGCTGTTGGTGCTGCCGTCGGAAGCGGACATCGTCGCCGCCGCCGCCGCGCTGGCCTGAAGCTTCGCGCAGGAGCGGCTGGGCCGCGACCGCCGAGCCCACGAGGCAGCCGGACGCGGCGTGCGCCGCGCCTGCCGGAACAAGTCACAGCCGGTGGTAGCGGCCGGCGTGATAGATCAGCGGCTCGCCCGGGCGCGCGTCCACGGCCAGCACGCGACCGACCAGGATCAGGTGGTCGCCGCCGTCGTAGCGGTGCTCGACCGCGCACTGGAAGCGTGCGGCGTAGTCGGCCAGCAGCGGCAGCCCGGCCAGGCCATCGAGCGGCGCGAGGCCGGCGAAACGGTCGATGCCGGGCGTGGCGAAGCGGTCCGCCAGCGCCTGCTGGCCGGCATGCAGGACATGCACGGCGTAGTGGCCGGCCGCGGCGAAGACCTCGAAGGGCGGGACGCCGCGCTGTGCGCTCCACAGCACCAGGGGCGGCGCCAGCGACACGGCGGCGAAGCTGTTGACCGTCATGCCGACGGGGCCGCCGTCGCCGGCGCGGGCGGTGACGATGGCCACGCCGGTGGCGTAACGGC
>JBEQAM010000348.1:0-2855 GCA_041640375.1 Rehaibacterium sp.
GCCGTCCTCGATGGCGGTGTTCAGCCATTCCACCGCCGCGTCCGGCATCTGGTGCAGCACCCAGAAGCGCTTGGCGGCGGTGGCCGGGCCGGCGTCCACCGTCGCCGCCAGATCCAGGCGCGGCCGGCGACCCTGGCCGTCGAAGCGCATCTCGCCGCGCGCGGTGGCGGCATAGTCCCCGCCCTCGATCCGGAGCCGGTCGCTGCCGACGCGCCAGGCATCGCCTTCACGCCAGACCGCGAGGGTGCCGTCCAGGCGCACATCCAGCGGGGCCGCGAAGCCCACCGGCCAGTCGAAGCGCACCGGGTCCCCGGCCAGCACGAGTTCGGCGCCGTCCTGATCGAAATGCAGCTCGCCGCCCAGGCCCTGGAGGGCCGGCTGCTGCCCGATCGGCAGCCAGCCGAAGTCGCGTAGTCGCACCTCACCGCGGAAACGCGCGCCCGCGCGAGCCAGGCGCAGCGCCTCGATCCGCCCGCGCGGCGCGGCGAAATACAGCCAGCGCCGCTGCTCGGGGGACAGCTTGTCGCTCAGCGCCGCCAGCGCCAGCAGCGGATTGGCCTCGATGCCTTCGGCGGCCAAGCCGAAACCGTCGCCACCGGCGGCATACAGCCCATCCAGCGTCATCGTCTCGCCGCCGTGGTCCAGGCGCAGGCGCGGGGCATGTAGCTGCCAGCCGCTCTCGTCGGTGCGCCAGCGCAAGGCCACGTCCACACGATCGAAGCCGGCGCGCGGCTCGATCACGCCTGCCTCCTCGTCGGCCAGCGGAATCGGCGTGCGACCGCGCAGCGCGACCTGCTCCAGCTCGGCCTCCGCCTGCACGGCGGTGACCCGCTGGGCATGCAGCTCCAACCAGAAACCGAGGCGGCCGCGTCCGTCGCGCAGCGCCACGCCGCCCCAGTCGAGCAACGGCGCCCACTCGGCCAGTTGCAGGTCGTCGCCGCCGATGAACAAGCGACCGTCGCCGCGCGCCCGGTCCAGCTCGACCACGGCCTGCAGCGGCGGCGCCTGACCGGCCCAGCCGAGCAGGCCGGCACGCAACCGCCCACCGCTGCTGCGCAGGCGCAAGTCGATGCGCGGCACGGTGTATTCGATGCCCAACGAGGGCGCGTTGACGCGCAGTCTGGCCGCGCGCACCTGGATCTCGCCGAAGCCGTCGAGCGTGCCCAGCGGGTCGCTGTCCGCGCGCGCCTCGCCGGTCAGGCCGCGGGCGCGCCAGCGACCGTCGTCGTCGCGCTCCAGATCCAGCGCCAGCCCGCGCAGACGCAGCTCGGTCAGCGGCAGGCCCGGCACCAGCCCCGAGTAGATCGCCACCAGCAGTTCGGCCCGCTCGATCCGCAGGGCTTCGGCACCGGCGCCGATCTCCAGCCGCTCCAGTCCCAGCAGGGGGCCGCGCCGGGTCCAGCCGGCATGCAGCCGCTCGAAACGCACCGGCTGTCCGACCCGTTCACTCAGCCAGCCCGCGACCCGCTCCGGATGCCGCTCCAGCAGCGGCAGCAGCCGGTTGGCCACCCCGACCAGGACCGCGGCCACGATCAGCAGCACCGCCAGCCCGTAGGCCAGCCAGCGGCGCAGGTGTCGGAGGTGGCGGCGCAGGGGGGTCATGCCGGTGCCATCGGGGTCCGGGGCCGGGGACCCGGCTCAAAGCAACACGACGTCATACTGCTCCTGCGCATACTGCTCGTCGGCCTGGAAGCGGATGGTCTTGCCGAGGAACTCTTCCAGCTCGGCGACCGCGGCCGATTCCTCCTCCAGGATCTTGTTGACCACCTTGGGCGCGGCCAGTACCAGCAGTCGCTCGGCGTCGAACTGGCGCACCGCGCGGGTGATCTCGCGGAAGATCTCGTAGGTCAAGGTCTCGGCGGTCTTGAGCACGCCGCGGCCACCGCATTCGTGGCAGGGCTCGCACAGCTGCCGCGCCAGGCTTTCGGTGGTGCGCTTGCGGGTCATTTCCACCAGACCCAGCGGCGAGAAGTCGTACACCGTGGTCTTGGCGTGGTCGCGGGCCAACGCCTTCTCCAGCGTGCGCAGCACCTGTCGGCGGTGGTCCTCGTCGGTCATGTCGATGAAGTCGATGATGATGATCCCGCCCAGGTTGCGCAGCCGCAGTTGCCTCGCCACCGCCTGCGCCGCCTCCAGGTTGGTGCGGAACACCGTTTCCTCCAGATTGCGCTGGCCGAGGAAGGAGCCGGTGTTCACGTCGATGGTGGTCATCGCCTCGGTCTGGTCGATGATGAGGTGGCCGCCGGACTTCAGCGGCACCTCCTTCTGCAGGCCGCGCTGGATCTCGTCCTCGATACCGTAGAGGTCGAAGATCGGCCGCTCGCCGGGGTAATGTTCCACCCGCTCGGCCAACTCGGGCATGAACTGGCGGGCAAAGAGCAAAATCTTGTCGAAGGTTTCGCGTGAATCGACCCGCACTTTCTCGATCTCGTCGTGCATCAGGTCGCGCAGGGCGCGCAGCGGCAGCGACAGATCCTCGTAGATGCAGCCGCCAACCGGCGTGCGCGCCGAATTGTCGCGCACCAGCTCCCAGGCGCGCCCCAGGTAGTCGACATCCTCGGCCAGGGCCTCCGCGCCCTGCCCTTCGGCATTGGTGCGCACGATGTAGCCCATCGAAGATGCCCCCACGCACTCGGCCAGCAGCGCCTTGAGTCGCGCCCGCTCGGCCTCGTCCTCGATGCGGGCCGACACGCCCACCACCTTCGAGTGCGGCAGCAGCACGAGATAACGTGAAGGAATGCTGAGCTGGGTGGTCAGGCGCGCACCCTTGGAGCCGATCGGATCCTTGACCACCTGCACCACGATCTCCTGCCCTTCGTGCACCAGCTCGGCGATCGGCGGCGTCGGCGCCGGCG
>JBEQAM010000349.1:0-2852 GCA_041640375.1 Rehaibacterium sp.
CCGCGACCGTATCGCCCGGCTCCAGCGTCAGTCGCCGCGCCATCGCCGCCACCGGCGCCGACACCACGTAGCGGTCGCGCAGCCGCGTGCGGCCCTCGGCATCGACGGTTTCGCGCACCGTGCCGCGATCCACCGTGCCGGTATCGACCAGCCGCGCCGTCGGCCACATCGCCACCAGCAGTAGGGCGGTGACGCTGGCGGCGACGACGAAGTAACGGAGGCGGCGGGCGTGCTTCATCGCTTCATTCCTTGGTCTTGAGCACGGCGACCAGATCGAGCCGGTCGAGGCGGCGGCGTACCAGCAGCGCCGACAGCACGGTGGCGGCCAGCACCACCAGTCCGGCGAAAGCGTAACCGCTGGGCGCGACGATCAGCGGGATGCGGTACAGGTCGGACTCGAAGCCCCACACCAGCAGCCCGGTCATGCCGTAGCCGAGCGCGAAGCCGGGCAGCAGGGCGAAGAAACTCAGCGCACCGAGCTCGCCCAGCAGCAGCGCGCGTACCTCGGCGCGGGTGTAGCCGAGCACGCGCAGGCTGGCCAGCTCGCGGCCGCGCTCGGCGAGGGTGATGCGGGCGGCGTTGTACACCACGCCGACGGCGATGCTGCCGGCCATCAGCGTGGCGATCAGGGTGAAGGCGAGGATGTTTTCGGCCATGGTGTCGCGGAAGCTCTGCACCATCGCGGCGCGGTCGGTGACGGCGGCCACGCGCGGTCGCCCGCGCAGCGCGTCGATCGTGTCCTGCCGTGCGGCCGGGTCGATCGCCAGCCATGCGCCCGACAGCGTGTCGCCCTCGCCGAGCAGCCGGTTGACCGTCTCGCGCCGCGCGTAGGCGCCCACGCCGAGATATTCGCGCACGGTGCCGGCCAGCGGCACGCGTAGCGTGCGGCGATGGCCTTCGAGGAATTCCACCTCCAGCGTGTCGCCCGGCCGAGCGCCGAGCAGGTCGGCGAGATAGTCGGTGAGCAGCAGGCCGTCGGCCGGCAGGCGGGCCGGTTGCAGGGTGTCATCGAGCACGCGCTTGAGGTCGGTGTCCTCGCCCAGCCCCTGCAGCGCCGTGCGGTAGTGGCGATGGCCGTGGCGCAGGTTGACCGCCGCCGCGCGGAAAGGCTCGACCGCGCGCACGCCGGGCAGGGCGGCCAGCTCTTGCGCCGCGCGCCACGAGGTCGGTTCGGCGAAGGTCACGGCGAGATCGTCGCGCTGGGCGAAGCCAAACTGCACCTCGATCATTTCCTCGATGGCGTTGGACTGGAAGCGCGACATCACCAGGATGCCGCAGGCCAGGCCGATGCCGATCACCGACAGCGTGGTACGCAGCGGGCGTCGCTCGAGGTTGCGCAGGATCATCCGCGCCGGCGGGTCGAGCACTGCGCCCAGACCCAGCCGCTCGGTCAGCGTGCGGCGGAACACCGGTGGCGCCTCCGGCCGCATCGCCTCGGCCGGCGGCAGCGCGAAGGCGCGGCGCAGCGCGCCGAACGTGCCGAACGCGGCCGCTGCGATGGCGAAGCCGAACGCCAGCGCCAGCACCGACGGCGACAGCGACCACTCCAGGAACGGAAAGCGGAAGAAAGTCATGTACATGTCGGCCATGCCGCGCCCGAGCCACGCGCCCAGCGCCACGCCGGGCAGCACGCCGACCAGCACCATCAGCAGCACCAGTTGCCCGTAGTGCCGGCCCACCTCCCAGCGGCTGTAGCCGAAGGCCTTGAGCACGGCGATCTGCTCGCGCTGGGTGGCGACCAGCCGGCCCACCACCACGTTGAGCAGGAAGGCCGACACGCCGAGGAAGATCACGGTGAAAAAGCGCGTCATCACCTGCAACTGGCCCAGCTCCTCGCTGAGGAAGCGGTGCGACATCTGCAGGTCGCGGCCGTGCGCGCCGACACCGCCGTACGGCGCGAGCAGCGCATCGAGCGCATCGACCACGTCGGCCTCGCGGGCGTCGCGGGTGAGCGTGATCGCCAGGTCGTTGAACGCGCCGTCCATGTCGAAGGCCATCGCCAGCGGCTCGCGCGGCATCCACAGCACGCCGTAGCGTTCGAAGTCGGGAAACACGTCGCCGGGACGGATCTGGTACACGAACTCCGGCGACAACCCCACGCCGCTCACCCGCAGCGCCTGGCGGCGGCCGTTGAGGATGGCGACCAGCCCGTCGCCGGGCCGCAGGCCATGCGCCTGCGCGAAGGCCTCGCCCAGCACGACCTCGTCGTCCGCCAGCGGCAGCCGGCCCTCGCGCAGGTAAAGCCGGTTCAGGCCGGGATCGTCGGGCGTGGACAGCGACACGATCTGCCCGGTGATCGGCTCGCCGAAGCCCTCGACTTCCAGGTTGACGAAGCCGACCACGCGCGGCTCGACCTCGCGCACGCCGGGGATCGCCCGCACCGCCTCGGTCAGCGGCAGCGGCGCGCGCTTGACCCGCGCGAATACCTCGGCGAAGCGGTACTCGCCGTAGTAGAGCGCGCGGGTGTCGGCCAGCGCGTGGTAGTTGGTCAGCGCCATCACCATCGTGCCGATGCCGCCCACCATCACCAGCGCGATCGCCAGCACCTGACCGCGCAACTGGCGCAGCTCGCGGAGCAGCTTGCGGTGGAGCACGGTCACGGCAGCGCTCTCCCCGCGCCTCGAATGCCGCCGGCAGCATGGCTGTCCTTCTGCGCCTTCACAGACCAACAGCACTCATACAGCAGGCGGGAGAAGCGTGGATGGCACGGGGCAACTCCGGTCGGACAGCCTCTCCGCACTCTCCGCTCTTTGCCATTCCTCCGTGCGTGCTTTTGCTCTCGATCCGACGGGGCCGCGGCGAGGTGCGGCGCTCCCGGAAGCCTGCGGGATCCGCTGTCACCGGCGACGCCG
>JBEQAM010000350.1:0-2844 GCA_041640375.1 Rehaibacterium sp.
CTTCGCCACCCTCAGCGCCGACAACGCCAACGAGTACAGCCACCCGGTGGTGCGGCTGATCGACGCCCTGCTGGCCGACGCGGTGCTGCTCGGCGCCTCCGACGTGCATTTCGAGCCAGAGCCGAGCTTCCTGCGCATCCGCTACCGCATCGACGGCGTGCTGCGCCAGGTGCGCGCGCTGCACCGCCGCTACTGGCCGGCCATGCTGGTGCGGCTGAAGATCCTCTCGGGCATGAACATCGCCGAGAACCGCGCCCCGCAGGACGGCCGCATCTCGCTGGTGTTGGCCGGGCGCGAGATCGACTTCCGTGCCGCCGTGCAGCCGACCATCCACGGCGAGAACGTCGTGCTGCGCATCCTCGACCGCAAGAGGGGCATCGTCGCGCTCGACGACCTGGGTCTGCGCGACGATCAGCTCGGCCTGCTCAAGCTCATGCTGGCCCGCCCCGAGGGCATCCTGCTGGTCACCGGCCCCACCGGCAGCGGCAAGACCACCACGCTCTACTCGGTGCTCAACTACCGCAACAACGAGCAGGTCAACATCATGACCCTCGAGGATCCGGTGGAATACGCCCTGCCGATGATCCGCCAGACCTCGGTGTCCGAGGCGGTGCGGCTGGACTTCGCCGATGGCATCCGCTCGCTGATGCGCCAGGATCCGGACATCATCCTGGTCGGCGAGATCCGCGACCGCGACACCGCCGAGATGGCCTTCCGCGCCGCGATGACCGGCCACCAGGTGTTCACCACCCTGCACACCAACTCGGCGATCCGCTCGATTCCGCGCCTGTTCGACCTGGGCATCCACCCGGAGATGATCGCCGGCAACGTGATCGGCATCGTCGCCCAGCGGCTGGTGCGGCGGCTGTGTCCCAACTGCCGCGAGCCGCACGTGGCCGACCCGATCCAGCGCCGCCTGCTCGGCTGCGCAGCGGACGAACCGCTGACTCTGTACCGTCCGGTCGGCTGCGAGGAGTGCGGCTTCCAGGGCTACCGCGGCCGTTTCGCCATCGTCGAGATGCTCAAGTTCGATGCCGGCATGGACGAACTGGTGGCGCGCCGCGCCACCGTGCGGGAGATGATGAACCACGCCCTGCACGCCGGCTTCGTGCCGATCGCCGAGGACGGTCTGCGGCGGGTGCGCGAGGGCATCACCACCATCGACGAGATCTCCCGCGTGGTCGACCTCACAGAGCGGGCCGTCGCATGACCCAGTTCCGCTACCGCGCCGTCGCCGAGGACGGCCGCATCGTCACCGGCGAAGCCGAAGTGCTGAACGTGCCCGAGCTCGAGAGCCGGCTGCAGCGCATCGGCCTGAGCCTGATCCGCGCCAGACCGGTGCGGCGGGCGAGCGTCCCGGCCATGCGGCGGCGCAAGGTGTCCGGTCGCGAGCTGATCAACTTCTTCTTCCACATGGAGTCACTGCTGCGCGCCGGCGTGCCGATGCTCGAGGCGCTCACCGACCTGCGCGACTCGGCCGAGACGCTGCCGATGCGCGAACTGGCCGGCGGCCTGCGCGACCGCATCGAGACCGGCTCGACCTTCTCCGACGCGCTGGCCGCCTACCCGCTGGTGTTCAACCGGCTCACCGTCGGCCTGATCCGCGCCGGCGAGGTCACCGGCAAGCTGCCCGAGGTGCTGGCCGATATCGTCGCCAGCCTCAAGTGGCAGGACGAGCTCGCCGCGCAGATGAAGAAGGCGCTGATGTACCCGGCCTTCGTCGCCGCGGTCATCGCCGGCGTGGTGTTCTTCCTGATGACCTACCTGGTGCCGCAGCTGGTCGGCTTCCTTGCGAGCATGGGCGAGGCGCTGCCGCTGCATACGCGCGCGCTGGTCGCGACCTCGGACTTTTTCGTCGACTGGTGGTTCCTGGTCCTGGGCGTGCCGGCCGTCGGCGGCGTTGCGCTGGCCGCGGCAGCGCGCGTCAATCCGTCGGTGCGGCTGTCGCTGGATCGCGCCAAACTGCGCCTGCCGGTATTCGGCGAGGTGGTGCGCAAGATCGTGCTGGCGCGCTTCGCCAACACCTTCGGACTGATGTACGGCGCCGGCATCCCCGTGATCGACGCGCTGCGCTACTGCGAGGAGGCCGCCGGCAACCTCGAGGTGCGCGACGGCATCGCCCGCGCCCGCGCGCTGATCTCGCAGGGCGTGCCGATCTCCCAAGCGTTCGGCACCATCGGCCTGTTCCCGCCGCTGGTAATCCGCATGCTCAAGGTCGGCGAGCACACCGGTGATCTGGAGAGCGCGCTGCGCAACGTCAGCTACTTCTACGCGCGCGACGTAGCGGCGGCGATCGGCCGCATCCAGGCGCTGATCGAGCCGGCGCTGACCGTGCTGATGGGCGCCATTCTCGGCTGGATCATGCTCTCGGTACTGGGCCCGATCTACGACACCATCTCGAGGATCCGCACCTGATGCCGATGCGCCGCGACATCCTCTACCTCAGCCAGGATGGCGAGCGCTGGCTGCACGCGGCACGCGGCGGGCTGTCCGCGCGCACACCCGGTGAACTGGCGCGCACGCCGGTGGCGGTGATCGCCGACTACGTGGAGGAAGCGCTGGTGCGAGTCACGCTGCCGCGCATCCTCGGCCGCGACATGCGCGCGCTGGTCGATCGCCGGCTACAGCAGGAATTCCGCGAGACCGGCTACCGCGCCGCCTGGCGGCTCGGCCCGGGCGCCGCGCCCAAGACGGTCGAATGGCTGTTCCTCGGGCTGCCCAACGCCGCCACGCTCGACGCCCACCTGCAGCCGCTGGCCGCCGCCGGCCGGCCGCTGGCCGGCGTATGGACCGTATCGCAGCTCGCCGCCGCCTGGACACGCCAGGCCGGCGTAGCGCCGCCAG
>JBEQAM010000351.1:0-2820 GCA_041640375.1 Rehaibacterium sp.
CCCTCGGCCGGGAAGCGCCACACCTCGTGCTCGCCGGTGCCGTCGGCGATGGCGTACACCCACTTGCCGTCCGGACTGAGCACGGCGTTGCGGGCGCGCTGCTCGGCCGGCAGCGCGATCTCGATGCGGCGCAGCGGGCCGGTGCCGGCCAGCGCGACACGGCCGCGCGCGGTCAGCACCACCCGTTCGCCGTCCGGCGCGAAGCCGGCGGAGGTGAGGAAGGCGAGCGGCTGCTTGATCCAGCGTTCGCGGCGCTGGACGAAATCGCTGGCGAGCGAAATGTCGATGATGCGGTCGTGGCCGCTGGCGATGTCGTAGACGCGCAGGTCGGCGCCGTGCTGGTAGACGATGCGGCCGTCGGCCAGGCGCGCGCCGCGCACCTCGAAGTCGGCGTGGCGGGTGTGCTGGCGGATGTCGCCGCCGTCGGCGTCCATCGACCACAGGTTGTCGGTGCCGCCCGCGGCGTCGCTGACGAAGTAAAGCCGCCCCTGCCACCACATCGGCCGCTTGAGTGCGCCGGGATGATCGGCCGCCAGCCGCACCGCCTCGCCCTTGCCGTCGAGCGCGAAGCGCCACAGTTGCGCCATCGCGCCGCCGCGGTACTCGCGGGCGTTGTCGCCGGTGATGTGCAGGCCGAAGCGGGTGAAGTAGACGTGGCCGGCGTCGTCGAAGGCGGCCTCGTTGGCGTCGGCCAGCGGCAGTTCGCCGCGCTCGAGCGTGTCCGGATCGACCGTGCGCAGCACGGTGCGCCAGCTCGGGCCGGCGAGGTTGTCGGTGGCGTAGACCACCTCGCCGCGCGGCGTCCAGCCGGCGATGCCGATCCGTCCGCCCTCGAAGCTGACGCGCACGGGCGCGCCGCCGTCGATCGGCATCACGTAGGCCTCGGTGGCGCCGTCGTAGTTGGCGGCGAAGGCGATCCGCCGGCCATCCGGCGAGATCGCCGCCTGCGACTCCTCGGCCGGGTGCGTGGTCAGCCGTCGCGCCGGGCCGCCGTTCAACGAGGTCGCCCACAGGTCGCCTTCGGCGGTGAACACCAGTGTGTCGCCGTGCGCGGCGGGGTGGCGGTAATAGCCGGCCTCGGCCAGCGCGAGGGTGGCGACGCCGAGGCCCAGCAGCCCCAGCCAGCGCAGACGCGGCAACTTCATCCGATCCTCCAGGGTGCGAGCGCCCGTAGGCGGGCGGCGGCAAAGCAGGCCGAGGATACGGGAAGCCGACGCGACGGGCGTATGGCGAAAGTCGTCCCGCGGCGCGACGATGGCCTGCGCCGCAACGTCCTGCTTAGGCGTCCCCGAGGAGGGCCTGGTCATGTCACGCCTGCGTTTGGTCATTCCCCTGTGCGCCGCGCTGCTGGCCGCCTGCGCCGGCGGCGCCGAGAAGCGCGCCAGCAACGAACCGCCGGTCCAGTACCAGCGCTATGCCGGCCCACTGCTGCCGGAGATTCCGTTCTCGCGGCTGAGCCACTGGGAGCAGGCCGGTCCCGGCGAGATCGTGGTCTGGACGCGCGTGGACCGCGCCTACCTGTTGCGCCTGGAGCAGCCCTGCTGGGCGCTGGAGCACAGCGTGATGCTGCGCATCGGCGCCCGTACCGGCCGCGTGCGTCCTGGCATCGACCACGTCGAGGTCGGCACCGAGCGCTGCCGCATCCGCAGCATCCAGTCGCTCGACCTGGCCAGGCTCCGGGCCGACCACCCCGGCGCGGACCGGCGTGGGGCGCGGGAATGACGGCGACGGGAGGCGCTGAACCCCGAATGCCACCTTGAATTCCCCGCCCCTGCCCGCCACCTTGACGGGATGGACACCGCCGACAATCCCCTGCTCGCGGACAGTGAGCTGCCCGCCTTTTCCGCCATCGCCCCGGCGCACGTGAACCCGGCGGTCGATGCCGTCCTCGCCGAGTTCCGCGCCGCCGTCGAGCGCCTGGTCGCCGACCCGCAGGCGCGCAGCTTCGCCACCCTGATGGCGCCGCTGGAGCATCTGGAGGAGCGCCTCGGCCGCGTTTGGGCGCCGGTCGCGCATCTTCACGGCGTCAAGGACTCGCCGGCGTTGCGCGAGGCCTACAACGCCGCGCTGGAGAAGCTCACCGAGCACAGCACCGAGCTGGGCCAGAACCGCGACCTCTACGCCGCCGTCAAGGCGCTGGCCGAGTCGCCCGAGTTCGCCACTCTCGACCGCGCGCGGCGCACCCTGGTCGAGGACAGCCTGCGTGGCTTCCGCCTCAGCGGCGTGGCGCTGGAGGAGCCGGCGCGCTCGCGCTTCAAGGCGATCCAGAACGCGCTGAGCAAGCTGGAAACCGAATTCGAGGAAGCCGTGCTGGATGCCACCGACGCCTGGACGCGGCCGCTGTCCGAGGCCGAACTGGCCGGGCTGCCGGCGTCGGCGCGGGCGATCTTCCGCCAGGCCGCGCAGGAGCGGGGCGTCGAGGGCCACCTCGCCACGCTCAAGGGGCCGTCGGTGCAGGCCATCCTGACCTTTGCCGACGATCGCGCCCTGCGGCAGGCGCTCTACACCGCCTACAACACCCGCGCTTCCGACCAGGGGCCGGACGGCGGCCGCTTCGACAACTCCGCGCGCATCGAGAAGATCCTCGCCCTACGCCACGAGGCCGCGCGGCTGCTCGGCTACCCGAGTGCCGCGCACGTGTCGCTGGCCGACAAGATGGCCGGCACGCCGGAGCGGGTGCTGGCTTTCCTGCGCGACCTCGCCGCCCGCGCCAAACCCGTCGCTGCGCGCGAGCTCGACGAGCTGCGCGACTTCGCCCGCGACGAGCTCGGCTACGACGAGCTGCAACCCTGGGACATCGCCTACGCCAGCGAGAAGCTG
>JBEQAM010000352.1:0-2804 GCA_041640375.1 Rehaibacterium sp.
CGCCGCCGCTGCCGCGGCCCCGCCCGCGAAGCGGTACATTCGACGTTTTTCCGGAGGAATCCATGCGCCCGATCGCCAGGCTGGCCTGTGCCGCCCTCTGCCTTCTCGCCCTGCCGGCCGCCGCCGGCACCGTCTACGTCCGCGCCGGCCAGCTGCTCGACGTCGACTCCGGCCGCCTGCTGCCCGACCGCGCGCTGCTGATCGAGGACGGCCGCATCCTCCGCGTCGACGCCGCCGACGCATTGCCCGTGCCCGAGGGGGCGCGCGTGCACGACCTGTCCGGCCATACCGTGCTGCCCGGCCTGAGCGATGCCCATGTCCACCTGTTCACCGATGCCGATACGCACGGCTACCGCCGGCTCGGCATCTCGCTGCCGCAGGCCACGCTGACCGGAGCGAAGAACGCCCGCCTCACCCTGGAGGCCGGCTTCACCACCGTGCGCGTGCCGGGTGCGCCGGGCTACGCCGACGTCGCCCTGCGCGAGGCCATCGCCCGCGGCGATGCGGTCGGGCCGCGCGTGCTGGCAGCCGGCATCGCCATCGGCATCACCGGTGGCCACTGCGGCGACAACAACCTGTTGCCCTACGAATACCGGCACCGTGGCGAGGGCGTCGCCGACGGCCCGTGGGCGGTGCGGCAGAAGGTGCGCCAGAACGTGAAATTCGGCGCCGACTTCATCAAGACCTGCTCGACCGGCGGCGTCCTCTCCCGCGGCACCGAGGTCGGCGCGCCGCAGTACTCGCTGGAAGAACTCACCGCACTGGTCGAGGAGGCGCACAGCCACGGCCGCAAGGTGACCTCGCACGCCCACGGCGCCACCGGCATCCGCAACGCCCTCCTCGCCGGCGTCGATTCGATCGAGCATGCCAGCTTCATCGACGACGAGGGCATCCGGCTGGCCAAGCAGCGCGGCACCGTGCTGGTGTTCGACATCTACAACACCGAGTACATCCTGGGCGAAGGCGAGAAGGCCGGCATCCTGCCCGAGTCGCTGGAGAAGGAACGCCGGGTCGGCGCCACCCAGCGCGAGAACTTCCGCAAGGCCCACGCCGCCGGCGCCACGCTCGGCTTCGGCACCGACGCCGGCGTCTACCCGCACGGGCAGAACGCGCGGCAGTTCGCGCGCATGGTGCGCTTCGGCATGAGCCCGATCGAGGCGATCCGCGCCGCCACCGTCGTCAACGCCAGACTGTTCGGCCTGCAGGACCAGATCGGCCAGCTCAAGCCCGGCTTCCACGCCGACCTGATCGCCGTCGCCGGCGACCCGCTGGCCGACGTGGCCGTGCTGGAGGATGTGCGCTTCGTGATGAAGGGCGGCGAGGTCTACAAGGACGCGCGGTGACGATGGCGGCATCGGCGCGCGATGCACCGAGGGCGGAAAGGCATCGAAGTTCCGGCACGCCCGAGCGCAGAATGGTCCGACCATGTGCCTGATCGCCTTCTCCTGGCGGGCGCACCCGCGCTGGCCGCTGGCGCTGATCGCCAACCGCGACGAGTACCATGCGCGACCGAGTGCGGCGGCGGCGTTCCATGACGATGCGCCCGGCGTGTACGGCGGCCGTGATCTGGAAGCGGGCGGGAGCTGGTTGCTGGCGTCCACGCGCGGGCGGCTGGCGGCGGTGACCAATGTGCGCGACGGCTCGCCGCAGGCGGCGCTGCGCTCGCGCGGCGAACTGGTGGCGGCGTTCGCGCGGGAGCGGTCGCCCGCGCCGGTTTACCTGGAATCGCTGGCATCCCGGGCCGGTGACTACGGCCGCTTCAACCTGCTGCTGTGGGACGGCGCCGGCCTGTGGCTGGCGACCAACCACCCGCGCTTTTCCATGAGCGAGGTGGCGCCCGGTCGGCATGCGATGTCGAACGGCCCGTTCGACGCGCCCTGGCCCAAGGCCAGCCGGGCGGTGGCCGGGCTGTCGGCCTGGCTGGATTCGGCGGCTTCGCTCGTCGAGGCGCCCGACCCGGCGCCGCTGTTCGCCGCGCTGGCCGATACCCGGCCGGCGCCCGACCAGGCGCTGCCGGACACCGGCATCGGGCTGGAACTGGAGCGCCGGCTGTCGCCGCCGTTCATCCTCGGTCGCGACTACGGCACGCGCTGCAGCACGGTGGTGCTGGTCGGCGCTGACAGCATCCGCTTCGTCGAGCGCCGCTTCGGGCCGGACGGCGCACCGCGCGGTGAGACGGACGCCACATTGCCGCAAACGCCGGATTGAGCCTGCGCGGCCGGCCGACTCCGGTTTCAGGGGCGCTGCCCGCGTCCGTCGCTCAACGGCAGGGTGGCGAGTTTGCGCTGACCTTGCGCGATGAAACGCCGGCCTTGGGCATGGGTGGCGACCACGGTGCCGGGCAGGCAGTCCGGCACGCTGCCCTCGGCCTGGCTCGCATGCCAGTGGGTGAGGTATGCATGCGCATCCTGGTAGGCGAGCCACCAGCCGGCGTGCAGGTGGCGGAAGCGGAAGGCCTCGGCGTAGGGTGTGCGCGGCGTGCCGGCCTCGACCCGCACCAGCGCCTGGTTGATGCCGGTGCCGGCGCCGAACGGGCGGCCCAGCCACAGCCAGGGTTGGCTGGCATCGCAGGGGTGGCGGCGGGTGTCGATCAGGAAGGCGCCGACGCGGTGACGGCGGTCGGCATCGGTGGCGTCGGCGGCGGCCTCGGCTTCCAGCGCGGGCAGGCTGGCGCGCAGCAGCAGGCGCAGGCCGATGTCGCTGTCGTAAGCGCGGCCGCCGGCCAGCGCCAGCGCGGCGATCAGCGCCAGCAGCAGCGCTTCGGCCAGCCCGCGCGAGCGCCGCGCCTCGCGGCGTACCTGCCG
>JBEQAM010000353.1:0-2799 GCA_041640375.1 Rehaibacterium sp.
GGCACCGGCGGCCCGCCCCGCCAACCTGGCGCCACCCGGGGGCCGGACACCCATTGGCCGGGCGAGCTCCGCCACGGGCAGGCGGAGGAGGATGCGGCCACGGACGAATTCGACCAGATCTTCGCCGAGCTGCAGCGGCTGCTCGCGCGGCGCGGCGCGGCCGGTTCCGCCGACCATGCGATCGGCCGGCAGGGCGACTTCGTGATTCCGCGCACGGACCTCGACGCGGTGCTCGGCCAGCTGCAGCGGCAGGCCGACGGTGTCGCGCCGATGAGCGGCTCGCTGCTGAAGACCAAGCTGCTCGACCTGCTGCAGGTTTACGTGCCGGTCGGCGCCAGCCCCGTGCTGGACGACGAGGACGCCGACACCATCGACCTGATCTGCCTGCTGTTCGAGCAGATCATGCTGGCGGTGCGCGCCGACAGCCCGGCGGCCACCCTGTTGGCGATGCTGCACCTGCCGATCCTGCGTCTGGCCCTGTACGACAAGCGGGTGTTCCTGCAGCCGCACCACCCGGCGCGGCAGCTGGTCAACCTGGTCGCCGAATCCGGCGCGGCCTGGCGGGTCGAGCAGGATACCGACCACGCACTGATCGAGAAGCTGCGCGCGATGGTGATGCGGGTCGTGAACGAGTTCGACGGCGACGGTCGCCTGTTCGTGCAGTTGCTGGAGGAACTGGAGGCCACACTCAAGACCATGGTGGAGCGGGCGCGAGTCAGCGAGCGCCGCTACGTCGAGGCCGCCCGCGGCCGCGAGAGACTCGCCCTGGCCCGGCTGCACGCGAACCGGACCATTGCCGGCACGCTGGCGGGCCATGCGGTGCCGGACTACATCCGGACGCTGCTGACCCAGGCCTGGGCGGACGTGCTGGCGCTGACCGCCCTGCGCCAGGGCAGCGAGTCGGACGCCTTCCGACGCCAGGTCGCCATCGCCCGCCGGCTGGTCGATGCCGCCACCGACGGCGTCCCGACCCACGTCCCGCTCGACGCCGCCGAAACCCGCCGCCTGCGCGAGGAAATCCGCCAGGCCCTGGAGCAGGTCGGTTACCACGGTGAGGATGCCGAGGCGATCGCAGCCAGCCTCACCCAACCGGGCAAGGCGGGCGAGGCCGGCGTCCCGGCCGAACTCGAGGCGCGCCTGCAGGCACGCGCCCGACTGGGCGAGCAGGTCCAGCCGCAACCCGACGACGACGTGACCACCCTCCAGGGCGAGGCGGCGGCGTGCTACGAACGCATCTGCCAGCTGCCGTTCGGCACCTGGATGGAATTCGCCTCCCCCGTGCCCGGCACCGCACCGCGCCGCAGCCGTCTGTCCTGGTACAGCGTGGTGACCGGCCAGGCCCTGTTCGTGAACACCCGCGGCCTGCGCGTCGGCGAGCATTCACTGGCATGGATGGCCAGGGAAATGGCGGCCGGCCACCTGCGCGTCGTCCAGGCCGAACGCGGCCCGCCGATCGACCAGGCCTGGAGCGCGGTCCTGGCCAAGCTCGACGCTTTCGCCGAAGGCACCGCGCCGGCCGGAGACCGGAGCGCATGAACGAGCATCGTCGCTACAAGCGCCGCACCGTACCGCAGGCGGTCGAGGTGGTCGACACCATGACCGAACGGGTGGTCGGCCGGATCGGCAACCTGTCCGCCGGCGGCATGATGCTGATCGGCACCATCCCCTTCACCGAAGAAGCGCTGTACCAGCTGCGCTTCACCCTGCCCGACGGCCGCGGCCGACTGCGTCCGATCCAGGTCGGCGCGCAGATGCTGTGGTCGGACAGCGGCTCCGGCTCGGGCCAGATCTGGACCGGCTTCCGCTTCATCACCATCCTGACCCGCGATGCCGGCTTCCTGCGCATCTGGGCCGATGCCACCGAAGTCGGCGATCCGGCCTGAGACACGCGCTGCATCCGGCCCCGGATCCTGCCAGACCTGTGGCAGTGCCCGGCCCAGCCGCCGCCGTCGATGCCGCAGGCAGCGCGCTAGGCTGGGAGGACCGGCTCACATATGATGGCGGTGGGGAGTCTCTCGGAGTCGCCGCATGCCCGCATCGGCCGTACCACCGAATCCGTCGCTCGATACGCCGCCGCCCACCCTGTCGACGCGCCCGTTCCCCCGGCGCGTGCGCCGGCTGCTCGAGGGCGTGCTGGAATTCGCCTCCGATGAGATCGAGCGCGCGCTCAACATCACGCTCAACGAGGTCGAGCAACAGCTGTTCAAGTTCGCCGAGCAGGCGCGCAGCAACGATGTCCAGCAGCGCTGCTTCGAGGCGCTGCGCGCGGTCAAGCGCGGTCGCGCCGACGTCACGCCGCGCTACATGATCGGGCTGGAGGCCGCCCTCGCCGGCATCAAGGATGCACCCGAGCCGGAAAAGAACGCCGCCGTGGGCATCACCCGCTTCGGCGAACTGGCGCTGGTCGAGGACGTCGAACTGGACGAGGCCGCCGTACTCGACGAGATCGCCGGTCGCGCCGAGATCCGCAACAGCCTGCCGCTGTACCTGCTCTGCCAGCGTTTCGGCGTACTGGCCGGCCGCCCGGCCTTCGAGGCCGAGCGCCTGCCGGTCGGCCCGCATGCACTGTGCCGGATCCTGCAGCAGGCCGTGGCCTGCCTGGAGCTCAACAGCGAGCACCGCATGCTGGTGTTCCGCCAGTTCGACCGCCAACTGATGCCGGTCTACGGCGCCTTCGTCGAGGCGATCAACGCCTTCCTGATCCGCGAGGGCGTGCTGCCCCGGTTGACCTATGTGCCCGTGCGGCCGCGACCGCCGCGGGCCGGGTCTGTCGCAGCGAACGAAGCGGAAGCCGCCGCA
>JBEQAM010000354.1:0-2775 GCA_041640375.1 Rehaibacterium sp.
CCCAACCCCGGCGCCCGCCCGCCGGCCGCCGCCGAGGAGCCGGTGGCGCAGAAGCCGGCCGAGCCGACGCCGCGCCGGCCGCGCTACGACTTCTACACCGTGTTGCCCGAACGCGAGGTGGTGGTGCCCGACGCCGAAGTCAGCGCCCGCGCCCGCGCCGAGGCGCAACAACCGCCGCCGATTCAGACACCGGCGCCCGAACAGGCCGTCGCCGTCACCGGCGAGCGCTACCTGCTGCAGGCCGGCGCCTTCGGCGACCCGCGCCGCGCCGACGAGGTGAAAGCAGCGATCGCCTTCACCGGCCTGATCGCCCGCGTCGAGCCGGCCACTACCGCCGACGGCGCCACCGTCCACCGGGTGATGCTCGGCCCGTTCGCCAACGCGCGCGAGCTCGAAGCGGCCAAGCAGAGGCTGGATGCCAACGGCATCCCCTCGGTGGCCGTACGGGTGCGGTAAGGCCGGAAACCGGGAATCGATCGTGAGCGCACCGGCCGTGCGCAGCCCGGCCTTTCCGATTCCCTATTGCCGATCCCCGGCCCCGCGCTTGAGCGCGATCAGCGCCGAGGTGTCCTCGTCGCCGCGCCCCTGGTCGACCAGCTCGGCGTAATCGGCCAGCGCCTGCGCGATCACCGGGGTACGCAGGCCGGTCGGCTGCGCCATCGCCTGCACGATGCGCAGGTCCTTGAGCAGATGCGCGCACTTGAACCCGGGCGCGAACTCGCCGCGCAGCATGCTGGCGCCGCGTTTGTCGAGGAACCAGTTGCCGGCGGCGCCGGCGCCCAACGTCGGCAGCAGCGTGTCGGCGTCGAGGCCGAGCTTCTCGGCCAACGCCAGGCCCTCGCAGACCGCCTCGTTGATGCCGGCGACGATGACCTGGTTGACCGCCTTGGCGGCCTGGCCGGCGCCGGTCGGCCCCAGGTGAGCGATGCGCAGCGCGTAGGCCTCCAGTACGGGACGCACCTGTTCCAGGGTGGCGGCATCGCCGCCGACCATCACCGAGAGCTTGCCATTGCGCGCGCCCTCGACGCCGCCGGACACCGGTGCGTCGAGAAAGCCGATGCCATGGCCGGCAAGCATGTCCGCCGCACGCCTGGCGGTATCGGTCGAGACCGTGGAGTGATCGACCACGACGCTGCCGGAGCGCAGCACGCCGGCCAGCGCCGCGATGTTCTCCAGCACGTCGGCGTCCATCGACACGCACAGCATCACGGCATCGCAGTCGGCGAAATCGGCCGCGACGCGTGCGGCGCGCACGCCCAGTTCGGCGGCAAGGACATCGGCCTTGCCTTGGGTGCGGTTGCCGACCGCGGCCAGCAGGCCGCGCGCATGCAGATGGCGCGCCATCGGCGCGCCCATCGCGCCGAGTCCGATGAATCCAGTCTTCATGGGTCGGTCCTGCAGGGATGATGGCGGCGCGGGTCGCCGCGCGGCGCATCAGTTTAGGGCAAGGCCGAACACTTGCGGCGTCAGCGTGTGACCATCGATTCGCGCAGCCCGGCCAGTTCGTCGCCGATGCGCCGGCTGAGCGCTGCGAGCTCGGGCGCGTCGCGCAGGGCATCCAGCCGCGGGTCGTAGTCGAGCAGCCAGCGCTGACGGAAGCCGGCGTCGTAAGCGCGTTGCAGTTGCGCCAGCGCGCCGCCGCGGTCGCCATCGTGCAGCGCCAGCAGCGCGCGTGCATACTCGATCGTCGCGGATTGACCGGCCTGCGCCAGCCAAGGGCCAGCCACCTCGCCCAGCACGCGGTCGTAGCGCACCGCCTCGGCATGCGCGCCAGCGAGCTGCAGCGCGCGGACCAGCACGCTGGCGGCGTCGAGCAGCGCCGTTTCTTCACGCACACGCTCGGGCTCGCCGACCACGGCACGCAGCAGCGCCGCCGCGTCGGCCGGATCGCCGCCGCGCATCCACGCCAGCGCCACCATCAGCATCGCGTCGCGATCGCGCTCGGTCAGCACCTCGCCGGAGTCGAGCAGGGCCTGCGCCCGCTCGGCCAACACCGGCTGCACCGCGCTCTCGCCTCGGCGCAGGCCCAGCGATTGCAGCAGCACGGGGCGCAGCGGGTTGCGCTCGGGCAACTGGCGCGCCAGCGCCTCGGCGGCCTCGAAGTCTTCGGCCGCCGCTAGCACCTCCACCAGCAGGGCGACGCTGGCCGGCGCCCGGGCATCGACCGCGTGGGCGCGCCGGGCCAGCTCCAGTGCGCGCGCCAGCCGGCCGGCATTGAGTTCGATCTGCGCCAGCGAGCGCAGTAGCAGCGGGTCGTCCGGCGTGATCGCCAGCACCCGGTCGAGCACGTCGCGCGCCGCCGCCACCTCGCCCAGCCCGGCCAGCAGGTTGGCGTAGTTGCTGTTGATCACCGGCTCCAGCGGGTTGAGCTCGACGGCGCGCTCGAGCACCTCGCGCTGACGGTCGAGCCGGCCCTCGCGGCCGTAGATGGCGGCCAGCCACATCGGCGCCATCTCGTAACGCGGGTCCAGTCGCATGGCCTCCTCCAGGCTGCGCTTGCCGGCCTCGCGCTGGCCGGCGGTCGAACGCAACAGACCCAGCGTCGCCCAAGCCTCGCCGAGCTGCGGCCGCAGCGTGACTGCGCGCACCGCCGCCGGCTCGGCCAGCACGATGGCCTCGTCCAGCGGGCGGATGCCGTAATCGGCCTGCAGCAGGAAGGTGTCGGCCAGGCCGGCCCAGGCGTGGGCGAACTCCGGGTCGCGCGCCACCGCCTGCTGGAACAGCGCCTCGGCCTGCGCCAGCGAGCCCGGCGTGCGCTGACGCCAGGCCAGCCGG
>JBEQAM010000355.1:0-2756 GCA_041640375.1 Rehaibacterium sp.
GGGTGAGGAAATCGAGGATGGTATCGGTGAAGGCGTCGTTGTCGTCGCCGGCGACCATGTGCGTGGCGCGCGGCAGGCGGACGTGCTCGGCGTGCGGGACATGGTCGAGGAATTCCCCGACCGTGGCCTCGGAAACCAGGTCGCTGCGCCCGCCGCTGACCAGCAGCACCGGCGTGGTGATGTTCCGTACCGCCTCCAGCAGCGCGCTCTGATAGCGTCCGCTGTCGCGGGCGAACTCGTCGAGCAGGCGCGGATCCCAGTGCCAGCGCCAGCGGCCGTCGGCGCCTTGGCGCAGCAGCGCGCGCAGCTGCTGCGGCGCTTTGCGCTCGCGGCGGTGCGGGAGGTAGGCGGCGATCGCGTCCGCCGCGTGCTCCAGCGAATCGAAGCCGTCCGGATGGGCGCTCATGAAGCCGAGGATGCGCTCCAGCCCGGCGTTTTCCCAGCGCGGGGTGATGTCCACCAGCACCAGCGCGGCATAGCGCGGCCGCAGCGACTCGGCCCATAGCCCGATCAGGCCGCCCATCGAGGCGCCGACCAGCACCGGGCGCTCCCCGGCCGCGGCGCTCACCACGCCGAGGTCGGCCAGGAACTGCTCGCCGGCATAGGGCCGATCGATCGGGTTGCGACCGCTGTCGCCGTGGCCGCGGGCGTCATAGGCCAGGCCGGTGAAGCCTGCGCCGGCCAGCCGGCGTGCCGTTCGCGACCAGGCCAGGCGTGTCTGGCCGAAGCCGTGGGCGAACACGACCCTGCCGTTCTCGCCCGAGCCGTAGCGGCTGCAGGCGAGCGGCAGGCCATCGCCGCCGGGCAGGATGAAATCCCGTGCTGCCGTGGCGTCGGAGGCGAGATCGTGGGCGCAATCGACCATACGCATAAGTATTGTCGTGCGCGGGGGTGCTGTCAATTCGCCTGCGTATGGTGGCTGCGTATGGTGTATCCATTTGACCAGAAAGGGATTTCAAACGCCCGCTGGAATTTCTCCACTTTCCGTTCGATGACGCTGCGGTTACACTCCCGCCATGTCCGCACCCGCGCGCAAGCTCGATCGCCCTTCCCGCCTCAGCGCGGACGACTGGGCGCAGGCCGCACTCGACCTGATCGCCGAGCAGGGCGTGGGTGCCGTCGCGGTCGAGCCGCTGGCGCGCCGCCTCGGCGTCACCAAGGGCAGTTTCTACTGGCATTTCCCCTCGCGCGACGCGCTGCTGCACGCCGCCCTGGAGCGCTGGGAGGCGTTCGAGCAGGAGGCCGTGTTCGGAAAGCTCGAAGCCGTCTCCGATCCGCGCGAACGGCTGCGGGCGCTGTTCCGGCTGGTCGCCCACGAGGTCAAGCCGCACGTCATCTATTCCGAGCTGCTCAAGGCGCTCGATCATCCGGTGGTCAAGCCGGTGATGGAGCGCGTCTCCAAACGCCGGCTCGACTACCTCGCCGCCAGCTTCCGCCAGGCCGGCCTGAGCCGTACCGATGCGCAGCATCGCGCGCGTCTGACCTATGCCGCCTACGTCGGCTTCCTCCAGCTCTCGTTGCAGTTGCAGCAGCCGCGCCTGCACCACGACGAGTTCGAGGCCTATGTCGAGCACGTGATGGCGACGCTGATCCCCGCCGGATGAGCGTGCTTCGCCGCCGGCCCGGTACCGATCCTTTCCATTCCAGACGAGGCCGTGGGCCCGGGAGTCCTGCTGCATGTCCAGTTCGCTAGCCGCCCTGAACCGATGGGTCGATGAGGTCGCCCGCCTGACCCGGCCGGCGAGCATCCATTGGTGCGACGGCTCCGACACCGAGCACGCCATGCTGGTCGAGCGCATGCTCGCCGGTGGCGACCTGCTGCCGCTCAACCCCGACACCCATCCGCGCTGCTATCTGCATCGCTCGCACCCCAGCGACGTGGCGCGGGTCGAGCATCTGACCTTCGTCTGCACGCGCGAGCGCGAGGACGCCGGCCCGAACAACCACTGGATGGCGCCGGCCGAGGCGCATGCCAAGATCGACGGCCTGTTCGCCGGCTGCATGCAAGGCCGCACGATGTACGTCATCCCGTACTGCATGGGCCCGGTGGACTCGCCCTACGCCCGCTGCGGCGTGGAGATCACCGACAGCCCCTACGTGGTCGCCAACATGCGCCTGATGACCCGCATGGGCGCGGCGGCGCAGGCGCGCATCGAGCGTGATGGTACGTTCGTGAAGGGCCTGCATTCGATCGGCGAACTCGATCCCGAGCGCCGTTTCATCATGCACTTCCCTGAGGAGCTGACGATCAAGTCCTACGGCTCCGGCTACGGCGGCAACGCCCTGCTCGGCAAGAAGTGCCACGCCCTGCGCATCGCCAGCTGGCAGGCGCGCCAGGAGGGCTGGCTGGCCGAGCACATGCTGATCGTCGGCATCGAGAATCCGCAGGGCGAGACACACTACCTCGCCGCCGCCTTCCCCAGCGCCTGCGGCAAGACCAACCTGGCCATGCTGATCCCGCCCGAGAACTACCGGAAGGACGGATGGAAGGTCTGGACCGTCGGCGACGACATCTGCTGGATGCAGCCCGGCCCCGACGGCCGGCTGTGGGCGATCAATCCCGAGGCCGGGTTCTTCGGCGTCGCCCCCGGCACCAGCACCGCCACCAACTCCAACGCACTGGCGATGCTGGACCGCGACGCCATCTTCACCAACGTCGCCGTCACCGCCGACAACCGGCCGTGGTGGGAGGGTCTGCCCGGGACGCCGGCCAAGGACTGGCAGGGCCGCGATTACGACCCGGCCAACGGCCCGGC
>JBEQAM010000356.1:0-2739 GCA_041640375.1 Rehaibacterium sp.
CTGCCAGATCAGCGGTCGGCAGGGCACCTGCACGATCTTGCGGTCGGGGAAGGCCTGCGCCATCACGGCGGCTGCGCGGGCGTCGGCGGGGTCACCGTAGGCCGGCATCAGCACCGCACCGTTGACGATCAGGAAGTTGGCGTAGGACGCGGCCAGGCGGCGGCCTTCGTCGATGATGGGCCGGGGCCATGGCAGCGCGAACAGCCGGTACGGGTGGCCGCGCCGGGTGCGCAGCGCGGCCAGCTCGGCGGCCATCGCCTGCAGCTCCCGGTAATGGCTGTCGTCCGGATCGTCGCAGCCTTGGTAGACGATGGCGTCGGGTGCGGCGAAGCGGGCGAGGGTGTCGATGTGGGCGTCGGTGTCGTCGCCTTCGAGATGGCCGTGGTCCAGCCACAGCACCCGGTTCTGGTGCAGGTGATGGGCGAGCGTATGGGTCAGGCCGTCGCGGCTGGCTTCAGGGTGGCGCTCGTGCAGGCAGCGCCAGGTGGTCAGCAGGGTGCCGGCGCCGTCGGTTTCGATGCCGCCGCCCTCCAGCGCGAAGTCGATGCGCTGGCGGGTGGCGTTGCGGAACAGGCCGGCGGCTTCGAGCTGCTCGACCAGACGGTCGTCGCGCGCGGCCTCGAACTTGCCGCCCCAGCCGGTGAAACGGAAGTCGAGCAGGCGGAAGCCGTCCGGGCCGATGAGCGTGATCGGCCCGGAATCGCGCAGCCAGGTGTCGTCGTAGCTGGCCTGGACGAAGCGCACCCGATCCAGCCGCACGCCGCCGCGCTCCAGCGCGATACGGGCGCGACGCTGCAGGGCCTCGTCGGCGACGCAGATCAGGGCGGTCTGGTGGGCGGCGATCGCCGCCGTCAGGGCCACGTAGGTCTTTTCGACGCTTTCCAGCCGGTCGGCCCAGTCGGTGCCTTCGTGCGGCCAGGCCAGCAGGATCGCGGACTGGGGCTCCCATTCCGCGGGGAATCGCAGTGCCATGGGATGACTCGTTCAGCGGACCGGCTTGGGTCCGATCTCCTCGGGCGTCGCCTGGTTGGCGACGGCATTGATGACCCGGTCACGCTCGAAGTAGACGGTGAACTGCGGGTAGTTCCAGCGGTGGATGACCGGCCACTGGGGTTTCTGCCCGCCGCGCGGCTCCATCTTTTGCGCGGGCGTGCCGAAGCGGGCCTCGACCTGGGCCATGCTCATGCCGCGGGCGGGCAGTTGCAGGGCGGCGCTGGCCTGGACGCGTTCGATGAGCAGGACATCGCCCGTGACCGTGGTCTGTTCGGAGGCCGCAGCTGCGGCGGGCGGTGCGAGGGCGAGAAGCAGCAGCAGCCTGATGCGCATCGGAGTTCTCCCGCGTTCCGGTCGTCGACCACGTTTTAGCAGAAGCGGGGCGGCGCCGTCATGCCTGGCGGAGGCAGCGCCCCGGAACGACCAAGGGCCGCTTGCGCGGCCCTTGGTCCTCGCGTCGGCCGCCCGGGCGGCCGGCTTGCCGGCTCAGCGCTGGCGGGCCTTGAAACGCGGATTCGACTTGCAGATCACGAAGACCTTGCCGCGGCGGCGGACGACCTTGCAGTCGCGGTGGCGGGTCTTCGCCGACTTCAGGGAAGACAGGACTTTCATGGGTAAACCCTCGGCGGAAAGCGTGAAATCATAATTCACTTTCCCGCGGCCGTTCAAGGTGTTGCCGGAATTTTCCGGAATGCGGCGAAAGGCGGGCTAGAATCGCCGCGCTCCCGTTCCCCGAGACCACCATGACCGAGCCCGTTCCCGTGCTGACCATCGATGGCCCTTCGGGCTCCGGCAAGGGCACGGTCAGTCGCGCGGTCGCCGCGCGACTGGGCTGGCACTATCTGGATTCCGGCGCGCTATACCGCGCGGTCGGGCTGGCCGCCAGTTGGGCCGATGTGGATTTCTCCGATCATCCTTCGCTGGTGCGTTGCGCCTTCGATACCGACATCGCCTTCCGCGAGGACGGCGAGCGCGAGCCGAGGATCCTGGTCAACGGCGTCGACGCCACCGACGAACTGCGCACCGAGACTGCCGGCGCCGCGGCGTCGGCCATTGCTGCGGTTCCGGAAGTGCGGACGGCGCTGCGCGAGCGCCAGCGCGGCTTCCGGCGCCCGCCCGGCCTGGTTGCCGACGGGCGCGACATGGGGACGGTCATCTTCCCCGATGCCCCTTACAAGGTCTTCCTGACCGCCAGTGCCGAAGAGCGTGCGGCACGGCGCTATAAGCAGTTGAAGGATAAAGGGGTTTCGGTTAACCTTGGCAGTCTGCTGCGCGAGATTCTCGCCCGCGATGCCCGTGACGCCCAGCGCGCGGTGGCGCCGTTGAGGCCGGCCGAAGACGCCGTTCTCATCGACACCACCGGCATGCCGGTCGAGGCGGTCGTCGAGCGTGTGCTGTCGCTGTTGCCGGATACGCTCCGGCGCAGCTAGGCCCGCCCGGCCCGCCGCCACGGTAACGATCCGGCCCGGCCTTCGGCCCGCCGGGCGTGCGCGCTTCCGCCGGCAGGACGGCCCCGGGCAGATGCCTGGGTATTTCCTTTCCAGACAGGTGCGCAGGCACCGCACACAAGGGTGGGCCGCGGATGCAACCGGCCCGAGTGTTCAACCGAGTAACCAAACAATGACCGAATCCTTTGCAGAACTGTTCGAACAGAGCCAGACCGCGATCGCGAAGCTCAAGCCCGGCGCCATCGTCACCAGCACCGTGGTCGAGGTGCGCAGCGACGTCGTCGTCATCAATGCTGGC
>JBEQAM010000357.1:0-2729 GCA_041640375.1 Rehaibacterium sp.
CACCGCCACGTCGAGGTTGACGATCGGCTCCAGCACCAGCGGCCTCGCCTTGGCGATGGCGTCGAGGAAGGCCTTCTTGCCGGCGGTGACGAAGGCGACTTCCTTGGAGTCGACCGGGTGCGACTTACCGTCATAGACGATCACGCGCACGTCCTGCAGCGGGTAGCCGGCGATGGCGCCGGTCTCCAGCACCAGCCGCACCCCCTTCTCGACGGCGGGGATGAACTGGGTCGGGATGGTGCCGCCCTTGACCTCGTCGACGAACTCGAAGCCGGCGCCGCGCGGCAACGGTTCGATGCGCAGGAAAACCTCGCCGAACTGGCCGGCACCGCCGGTCTGCTTCTTGTGCCGGTGGTGTCCGTCGGCGCGGGCCGAGACGGTCTCGCGGTAGGCGATGCGCGGCGGCCGGGTGTCGACCTCGACACCGTAGCGCTCGGCCATGCGCTCGAGCATCACCCGCAGATGCAGCTCGCCGAGACCGCGGATGACGGTCTCGTTCAGTTCGGCGTGGTGTTCGACGCGGAAGCAGGGATCCTCCTCCGCCAGCCGCGCCAGCGCGTTGGCCAGCTTCTGTTCCTGGCCCTTGTGCTTCGGGCTCACCGCCAGCCCGAACATCGGCTGCGGGAAGTCCAGCGGCTTCAAGTGGATGTGGTCCTCGTCGTGGCTGTCGTGGAGGATGGCGTCGAAGTGAATCTCCTCCACCTTGGCCACCGCGGCGATGTCGCCGGGGATGGCGTCCTCGATTTCGACGTGGTCCTTGCCGCGCAGCTTGAACAGGTGGCCGACCTTGAACGGCTTGCGGCCGTCGTCGATGAACAGCTGGGTGTCACGGCGCACCGTGCCCTGGTAGATGCGGAAGATGCCGAGCTTGCCGACGAAGGGGTCATTGACGATCTTGAACACGTCGGCGATGACGTGGGCGTCCGGATCGGGCCGCGCCTGGACCGGTTCGGCGTTCGGGCCGCTGCCCTTCACGAACGGCGGCGGGTTGGCTTCCAGCGGACTGGGCATCAGCTTCTCGATCAGGTCGAGCAGCTCGCGGACACCGGCGCCGGTGCGCGCCGAGACGAAGCAGATCGGCACCAGGTGACCTTCACGCAGGCACTGCTCGAAGGCATCGTGCAGCTCCTGCCCGCTCAGGCCCTGCTCGCCTTCCTCCAGGTAGCGGCCCATCACTTCCTCGTTGATCTCGACCACCTGGTCGATGATCCGCTGGTGCGCCTCGGCGACCGTGCCGAAGTCGCTTTCGCCGTCGGGCCGGAAGAAGCAGTCGACCACCGTGCTGCGCCCCCTGGCCGGCAGGTTGATCGGCAGGCATTCGGGGCCGAAGGCTTCGCGCAGCTGTGCGACCAGCGCTTCGAGATCGGCGTCCTCGGCGTCGATGCGGTTGACCACCAGCAGCCGGCACAGCCGGCGCGCGCGGGCGTAGTCCATCAGCCGCTGCGTGCTGTGCTCGATGCCGGCGGCGGCGTTGACGACCACCGCGCAGGTTTCCACCGCCGCCAGCGCCGACAGGGTCGGACCGCGAAAGTCCGGGTAGCCCGGGGTATCGATCAGATTGACGTGGATGCTGGCGTGGTCGATCGAGGCGATGGTCGAGTTGATCGAGTGGCCACGCGCCTTTTCCATCGGGTCGAAGTCGGACACGGTGTTGCCGCGCTCGACGGTGCCTGCCGTCTGGATCGTGCCGCCGGCCTGCAGCAGGGCTTCGAAGAGGGTGGTTTTGCCGGCGCCCGCATGGCCTGCCAAGGCGACATTGCGGATCTGTGCAGTGGTGTAGTTGGGCATGAGCGGACTTCTCCCGGGCACGGGTGGACGAGTCCGTCATGGTCGTCCGCGCGGTGAGCGCTGCCCCACGAGCGATGGCGCTCGGCGGGCGGTCATGGCGGGGCCGCGCCTCCCCGGCACGGCTGTGGCTAGCCTTCCATCGCCGGCCGGCGCGGTCAACCGCCGCGGCGTAGACTGGGAGGCCCATCGACCGGAGGAGGCAGGCCATGCAGATCCAACGTCGCGCCACCGCCCATTGGGAGGGCAGGCTGAAGGAAGGCCAGGGCCGCATGAGCACGCCGCAGAGCGGGCTGTTCGACGGCCAGCGCTATTCCTTCGGCACCCGCTTCGCCGACGAGAAGGGCACCAATCCGGAGGAGTTGCTGGCCGCGGCGCACGCCGGCTGCTTCAGCATGGCACTGGCCTTCAACCTGGAGAAGGCCGGCCATGTCGCCGAGCGCGTGGACACCGAGGCCGAGGCGCGGATGGTGCTGGGCGAGGCCGGCCCGAGCATCGTCGGCGTGCACCTGACCGTTTCCGCGAAAGTGCCCGGCATCGGCGCCGGTGAATTCGCCGCCATCGCCGAGGATGCGAAGAAGAACTGCGTGATCTCGCGGGCGCTCGGCGTGCCGGTGAGCCTGGACGCCAGGCTTGTCGACTGAGGCGGCCGCGCCGTCGGCGCTGTTCGTCCACGGCGCCGGCGGCGGTGGCTGGGAGTGGACGGTCTGGATGCGGGTGTTCGCCGCCCATGGCTGGCGCACGGCCGCGCCCGATCTGCTGCCGGCGCCCGGCGGCCTGGCGGTCACGCGCTTGCAGGATTACCTCGCGCAGACGACCGCCGCGGCCGGCGCCTTGCCGGCGCCGCGGGTGCTGCTCGGCGCCAGCCTCGGCGGCCTGCTCGCGCTGATGATGGCCGAGCGCGTCGCGCCGGCGGCGCTGGTGCTGGTCAATCCGTTGCCGCC
>JBEQAM010000358.1:0-2727 GCA_041640375.1 Rehaibacterium sp.
GGCAGCGGCGGGCCGTTCGGCGCCGCGCTGTTCGACGGCAACGGCCGGCTGCTGTCGGTCGGCGTCAACCGGGTGATTCCGCAAACCTGCTCGGCCGCCCACGCCGAGATGATGGCCTTCATGACCGCGCAGCAGCGTACGCAGAAGTTCCGCCTCAACGACGAGGAGGGCAACGGCATCGTCCGGCCGATCGCCCTGGCGACCTCCTCGCAGCCGTGCTGCATGTGCTACGGAGCCAGCTTCTGGGCCGGCATCGACGCGCTGCTGATCGGCGCGCGCGCCGAGGACGTGATGGAGCTGACCGAGTTCGACGAAGGCCCGCTGCCCTTGGACTGGATGGGCGAACTGGAGAAACGCGGCATCGCCGTGCGCCGCGACATCCTGCGCCACTCCGCCCGCGACGTGCTGCGCTACTACAGCGAGCATGCCGGCCAGCGCTATTGAGCCGCCCGGCCCCGATACGAACGGCGCCAGCCGCGAACGCAAAGCCGGAACCGCAAAGGGCCTTGCCACGGATCTGCACGGATGAGCACGGACAATTCCATCGACTGCCCCGTCCGCACCCATCCGTACGAATCCGTGGCCGAGACGCCGTTTGCGGGTGAAGCCGCTCCGACATCCACCCGCGCCACCGCATGATCGGCCTGCTCTGCTACTGCCGCCCCGGCTTCGAGCCCGAACTCGCCGCCGAACTGGGCGAGCGCGCGGCCCTTGCCGGTCTGTCCGGCCATGCGCGCACCGAGCGCGGCAGCGGCTATGTGTTGTTCCTCGGCGTCGACGGCGAAGCGCTCGCGCGGGCGCTGCCGTTCCGCGAGCTGATCTTCGCCCGCCAGAAGCTGCGCCTGCTCGCCGAGCTGCGCGGACTCGACCCGCGCGACCGCATCGCGCCGATCCTCGCTGCGCTGCCCGAGCGCCGCTGGGGTGAGCTGTGGGTCGAACATCCCGATTCCGACGCCGGCAAGCCGCTCGCCGGCCTCGCCCGCGCCTTCGGCAACGCCCTGCGCCCGGCGCTGCGCCAAGCCGGGCGGCTGAGCGCGCGCGACGACGCGCGCATCCCGCGCCTGCACGTGTGCTTGGTCGCTGGCAACCACGCCTTCCTCGCCGAAGCCGACACATGCGACGCCTCGCCCTGGCCGCTGGGCGTGCCGCGCCTGCGCATGCATTCCGACGCGCCCTCGCGCTCGGCGCTGAAACTCGACGAGGCCATCCTGACCCTGCTCGACGCCGATGAGCGCGAACGCCTGCTTCGGCCCGGCATGAGCGCCGCCGATCTCGGCGCCGCGCCCGGCGGCTGGAGCTGGGTGCTCACCCGCCACGGCGTCCACGTCACCGCCATCGACAATGGCCCGCTGCGTCCGCACCTGCTCGACAGCGGGCTGGTGACCCACCTGCGCGCCGACGGCTTCCACTGGAAGCCACCGAAAACGCTCGACTGGATGGTCTGCGACATGGTCGAGCAGCCGCGCCGCGTCGCCGCGCGCATGGCCGAGTGGTTCCGCGAGGGCTGGTGCCGGCAGGCGATCTTCAACCTCAAGCTGCCGATGAAGAAGCGCTGGGAAGAAACCCGGCTGTGCCTGGAGCTGTTCGCCGGACAGGCCGGCCGCCCGCTGGCGATCCGCGCCCGCCAGCTCTACCACGACCGCGAGGAGATCACCGTGCTCGCGCTGCCGCGCGCCTCCTGATCGCTCAGATACCGGCCGCGCGGCGGGCGAAATACTGCGCCAGCGGCGGCATGCGCCCGGCCAGGCCGAGCAGGTGCCCGCGCAGCAGCGTCGGCAGCAGGGCGTCGTTGGAGAACAGGCGATTGATGCCGTCGAAGGCCCAGGCCGACAGCGTATTCTCGCTGCGGCGTTCGCGACGGTAGCGGGCGAGGCGATGGGCGGCGCCGATGTCGTGCTGGTCCGCGCCGGCGACGATGCGGCGCAGGCCGGCGACATCGCGCAGGCCGAGGTTGACGCCCTGCCCGGCCAGCGGGTGCACGGCATGCGCGGCGTCGCCGGCGAGCACGACGCGGCCGGCGACGTAGTCGTCGGCCAACTGGCGGCGCAGCGGGAAGGCGACGCGCCGGGACACTTCGACCACTTCACCCAGTGTGGCGTCGAAGGCGCGCGACAGCTCGCGGCAGAACGCTGCCTCGTCGATCGCCAGCAGGCGTTGCGCCTCGTCGTCGGGCAGCGTCCACACGATCGAGCAGCGGCCGTCGGCGCAGGGCAGGAAGGCGAGCGGGCCGGTGGGCAGGAAACGCTGCCAGGCGGTGTCCCCGTGCGGCCGCTCGCAGCGCACGTAGGCGACCAGGCCGCGCTGGCCGTAATCGTGGCGGTCGACGGCGAGGCCGGCGAGTTCGCGCAGTTTCGAGTCGGCGCCGTCGGCGGCGACCACCAACCGCGCCTTCAGCCGCACGCCGCCGTGCAGCTCCAGCGTGGCGGCGTGTCCGTCCTGTTCGAGCGCGACGACGTGATCCGGGCAGTGCCGCGCGATGCCGGGCTCGCGAACGATGGCCTGCCAGAGGCGATCGACCAGCAGGCCGTGCTCGACGATCCAGCCGAGTTCGTCGCGGCCGAGCGCCGCGGCATGGAAGGCCAGCTCGCCGCCGCCGGCCGCGTCCCACACCCGCATGTGCCGGTACGGTTGCGCGCGCGCGGCGAGCACTTCGCGCCACACGCCGAGCGAATCCAACAGCGCGGCGTTGTCGGGCGCGAAAGCGTACACGCGCAGGTCGGGCGCGTC
>JBEQAM010000359.1:0-2720 GCA_041640375.1 Rehaibacterium sp.
GGCCGCCGGCACAGTGGCCTGGCGCTGGCCGAGCCACCAGGCGCCCACCGCCACCGCGATCAGCAACCCGGCGAACAGCGGCCCGCGCCAGGCGCGGCGACGCGGCGGCGCGGCCGTGATGGGCAGCGGGGCGAGCAGGTCAGGGGCCTGGCCGAGACGGCGCTCGGCTTCGGATTTGCGCAGGGCTTCGAGGATCAGCGACATGCGGACCTCACTGCAGGCTGCGGCGCAGCTCCGGGCCGCTGCCGCTGTCGGCGGTCAGGGCGAGCAGCGTCTCCCGCCCGACGATACCGTCCGGGATCAGGCCGTGCGCGGTCTGCAGCCGGCGCACCTCGGCCTCGGTGTCCGGATCGAACAGCGCCGGGCCGACGGCGAGTGCGCGCTGCGGTTCGTCGAGGAGCCGGTCGCGCAGCCAGTCCACCGCCGGGCCGGTCTCGCCGCGGCGCAGCGGCAGGGCGACGAAGTCGGGCGCGCGCCAGAGGGTATGGAACTCGCCGTTCCAGAGGCGTTCGAGCTGGGTGCGGTCGACGTCGAAGGTTTCGCCGGACAACGCCAGTCGCACTCGCATGGCATCCAAGCCGAGCAGCAACGCCCAGGCCTCGCGGCCCTCGTAGCCCAGGCGCAGGATGGATGGCCGGCCGAGCGCGGCCAGCTTGGTCAGGTTGCCGCGCGAACGCAGGCAGAACACGCCGGGCGCGACCTGCGGCGGGCAACGCATCGCGCTGTCGACGGCGACCTGGTCGGCGCGTAGCGTCCACAACGCGAGCAGGCGGTTCCAGGCCGGCAGGTGCGAGTGCTCGCCGGCGCCGAGCACCCGCAGCACGAAGCTCTCGCCGTCGAGATAGGTGACCGCCGGCGGCAGCACGGTCCGCAGCGTCGGGGCCGGCGGCGGGACGGCGGCGGTCAGTTCGGCCTCGGGCGGGCGTGGCCAGTACCAGAACGTCAGCGCGCCGGCGACCAGCGTCAGGGCCGCCACCCAAGCCAGCCGCGGTGGGCGCAGGCGCCGGATGGGGTGGGAGAGGGTTTCGCTGGCGGCGCGGTCGACCAGCCGCTCGTTGATCTGCGGCAGATCGCGGGCGTAGCCGGCCAGCAGCGCGCGTTCGGCGATCACGTTGATCAGCCGCGGGATGCCGCCCGAATGCTGGTGCAGCTTGCGCAGCGCGAGCTTGCTGAACGGGAAGCGCTGGCAGCCGGCGACGGCCAGGCGGTGGCGCACATAGGCTTCCGTCTCTTCCTCGTCCAGCGGCATGAGGTGATAGCGCGCGGTGATGCGCTGGGCGAGCTGACGCAGGTCGGGGCTGGCCAGCACCTCGCGCAGCTCGGGCTGGCCGAGCAGGATGATCTGCAGCAGCTTCTGGGTCGGGGTTTCCAGGTTGGTCAGCAGGCGCACCTGTTCGAGCGCGTCGCGCGAGAGCTCCTGCGCCTCGTCGATGATCAGCACCACCCGCAGGCCCTTGGCGTAGGCGTCCAGCAGGTAGTCGTTGAGTGCGTCGACCAGTGCCTTGCGGCTGTAGACGCGGTGGCGCAGGTCAATGTGCAGCTCCTGGCAGATCGCTTCCAGCAGCTCCAGTGGCGTGACCTGGGGATTGAGCACCAGCGCGACGCGGGTGTTCTCCGGCAGTTGCTCCAGCAGCAGCCGGCACAGCGTGGTCTTGCCGGTGCCGACCTCGCCGGTGAGCTGGACGAAGCCGCCGCTGCCGCCCTGGCCGATGCCGAACAGCAGGTGCGCCAACGCATCCCGGTGGCGCTCCGACAGATAGACGAAGCGCGGATCCGGGGTGATCGAGAACGGCGGCTCCCTGAGGCCGTAGTACTCGAGATACATGCAGGCGGCGTGTCCGTCGGGGGCCTCTAGCCTGCCACGAAATGCGCAGGGAGCAACGGCCCGCCGGCGACAACTTGACGGCGTGCCGGCGCGGGCGCACCCTTCCGGCGTGCCAAAGCTTCGGGGGCGAGGAAGCTCGTGACCGGTTCGAAGCCTGTGCCATCGCTGCCGCAGTGCAGTCACTGGAGGGCCCGCGCGACCGCCGCGCGGCCTCCGGCACGGGGACTGCGTGCCCCCGCTCGCCGGCTACCCCGCCGGCTACCGATACCGCTTTCGCCCGATGCATCGTGGCCGCCCGCGCGGCCGCGACGCGACCTGCTGTCGACGTCGATGCCTCCCCCGCCCGGCCGGGTCGGGCAGTGCCTGGGGAACGCTGGCTGACGCGACGTACGGTGACGGCACGACAGGGGAGGAAGCGGGATGGCAATCGCGATCGCGGTGATCGTTCTGGTGCTGGCCTCGGTGGTGTTCTATTTCCTGAGTCCGTGGCACCTGACGCCCCTGGCGTCGAACTGGGGGGCGATCGACGCGACCATCGGCATCACCTTCTGGGTCACCGGGGTGGTGTTCGTACTGGTCAATCTGTTCCTGGCCTGGGCGATCGTCCGCTACCGCTACGACCGCCGCCGGCGCGCCAGCTACGAGCCGGAGAACAGGACGCTGGAGGCATGGCTGACCGTGGTCACCACGCTCGGCATCGCCGCACTGCTGGCGCCGGGCCTGTGGGTGTGGGCGCAGTACGTGAGCCCTCCGGACGACGCCTACGAGATCGAGGTGGTCGGCCAGCAGTGGCACTGGAGTTTCCGCTATCCCGGCGCCGACGGAAAACTCGGCACCGTCCACGCCAGCCTGATCGACGACGACAACCCGTTCGGCATGCGCCCGGACGATCCGC
>JBEQAM010000360.1:0-2716 GCA_041640375.1 Rehaibacterium sp.
CGGCCGCGGCGAGGCCTGGACCGAGACCGACCTGCACCGCGCGCTCGACTCCACCCTCAACATCGTCTGGAACGAGATCAAGTACAAGGCGCGCGTCGAGAAGCGCTACGGCAGCCTGCCGCCGGTGGAGTGCCTGCCTTCGGAGATCAACCAGGTGTTCATGAACATCCTGGTCAACGCCGGCCAGGCGATCGTCGAGCGCGGCGTCATCGTGATCGAGACCGGCCACGCCGACGACGAGGTCTGGGTGCGCATCAGCGATACCGGCAAGGGCATCCCGGAGTCGGTGCTGCCGCGCATCTTCGATCCGTTCTTCACCACCAAGCCGGTCGGTCACGGCACCGGCCTGGGTCTGTCGATCACCTACGGCATCGTCGCCAAGCACCACGGACGGATCGAGGTCAGCAGCGTGCCCGGCGAGGGGACCGCCTTTCGCATCGTGCTCCCGGTCCGTCAGCCGCGCGAGGCGCCGGCCGGCTGACGGGCCTCGGGAGCGGGGAGGGCTCGTGACGGGTTCCCGTCCTTTCCGCGAACCCCGCGATCCGGTTGCGGCTCGCGCGGCGCGTCGACGTCCTCACGTCTCCGGCCGCTGCGCGGCGGCGTGGGTGCGGAAGGCCTCGCGGATGTGCTCGCGCAGCTCGTCGTCGTTCCAGGGCTTGGTCAGGAAGCGGTAGATCGCGCCGCGGTTGATCGCGTCGGTGACCGTGGCCAGGTCGGTGTAGCCGGACAGCACCAGGCGCACGGTGTCCGGGTACAGCTCCTTGACCCGGCCGAGGAATTCGGTGCCGCTGACCTGCGGCATGCGCTGGTCGGACAGGATCACCTGCACGTGGTTGCGGGCCAGCAGGTCATAGGCCTCGTCGACGCTGCTGGCGGTGAGCACCCGATAGCCGTCGCGCCGGAACAGGCGCAGCAGGGAACGCAGCACGTTCTCCTCGTCATCGACCAGCAGCAGGGTGCGGTCGGGGCGGGTGCTGGCGAACGTGCCGGGCAACAGGTAGCGGTGGCGCAGCAGGCGCCCGGCATCGCGGGCATCGACCGGCGCGCCGAACAGGAAACCCTGGAACAGGTCGCAGTAGTTGCGACGCAGGAAGCCGAGCTGGGCCTCGGTTTCCACGCCCTGCGCCACCACCGCCATGCCGAGCTGGTGGCCGAGCGCGATGATCGCGCGCGCCAGCGCCGCGCCGCCGCTCTCGGTGGAGACGTCGACGATGAAGCTGCGGTCGATCTTGAGCTTGTCGATCGGAAACTGCTTGAGGTGGCTGAGACTGGAATAGCCGACGCCGAAATCGTCCAGCGCCAGCTGCACGCCCAGCGCCTTGAGCTCGGTCACGATCTCCTGCAGCCGTGCCTCGCTCTCGCCGATCGCGTTCTCGGTCAGCTCGATCTCCAGCATGCGTGCCGGCACACCGCTGGCGCGCAACGCCTCGCGCACCTCTTCGATGAAGGTCGGCCGCAGCAGCTGCTGCATCGAGATATTGACCGACACCAGGATGTCGTCGTGCCCGGCATCCAGCCACTCGCGCAGCTGGCGGCAGGCGGCGTCGAGCACCCAGCGGCCGAGCTGCACCACCAGGCCCAGCTCCTCGGCGACGCGAATGAAGCGCGATGGCGGCAGCAGGCCCAGGTCCGGGGTCTGCCAGCGCACCAGCGCTTCCAGGCCGACGATGCGGCCGTTCTGCCCGTTCACCTGCGGCTGGAAGTACAGCACCAGCTCGTTGCCGATGATCGCGTCGCGCAGCCGGCCACCCAGCGCCATGCGGTCGCGCAGCTCGGCGGCGTGCTCGTTGCTGAACACCTCCACGGTGTTGCGCCCGCGCCGCTTGGCGCGCGCCATGGCGATCTCGGCGCAGTTGAGCAGGTCGGTCGGCGTCGTCGCATTGTCGGGGAATTCGGCGATGCCGATGGTGCAGGTGAAATACAGGCTGTACGGCAGCACCGCCAGCGGCGCCTCCATGCGCCGGCGCAACTGTTCGGCGAAGGCCAGCGGGTTGAACTCGCCCGCCCGGTACGCCACCACGACGATGAACTCGTCGCCGGCCAGCCGCGACAACCGGCCGAGGCCGGCGACCTGCGAGCGCAGGCGCTCGGCGATCAGCCGCAGCGCCTGGTCGCCGACGCTGTGGCCCATGGTCTCGTTGACCGAATGGAAGCGGTCGATGTTGAGGTAGAACAGCGCCACCCGGCTGCCGCGGCCCAGCGCCTCGGTCATCGCCTCGCGCAGGTAGTCCTCCTGGGCGGCGAAACGGGGCAGGCCGGTGACCGGGTCTTGGCTGGCGGCGTAGGCCAGCTCCGCCTCGTACTGGCGACGCTCGGTGAGGTCGTTCTGCAGGCCGACCCAGTGGGTGATGCGGCCGTCGCCGTCGCGCAGCGGCGCCAGCGACAGCTGGTTCCAGAACAGCGAGCCGTCGCGGCGGTAGTTGCGCAGCACGATCTCGCATTCGCGGCCCTCCCGCAGCGCCTCGCGCAGGGTGTCGAGCTCGGGCTGGTGGCGTTCCGCGCCCTGAAGGAAGCGGCAGCTGCGGCCGAGCACCTCGGCGGCCGGGTAGCCGGTGATGCGCTCGAAGGCGGGGTTCACGTAGATCGCCGGCAGTCCGGGCCGGCCGGCATCGCAGATCACCATACCGCTGCCGCTGGCCTCGACCGCGCGCCGCAGCAGGTCGGGCGCGACCGGATCCAGCACCCCGCCGTCGGCCAGCAGCGTGCGCAGGGCGTC
>JBEQAM010000361.1:0-2695 GCA_041640375.1 Rehaibacterium sp.
CCGCCGCTGTTCCGCGTCGACGTCGGCAAGCAGGTGTTCTACGCGCTGGACGAGGAGGAGAAGCGCCTGCTGCTGGAGAAGATCGAGCGCGAAAAGATCCGTGGCGCGGTCAATGTCACCCGCTTCAAGGGCCTGGGCGAGATGAACCCGCAGCAGTTGCGCGAGTCGGCGATCCACCCCGACACCCGTCGGCTGGTCCAGCTCACCGTCGATGACGCCGTCCAGACGAATTCGCTGATGGACATGCTGCTGTCGAAGAAGCGCGCCTCCGACCGCAAGGTCTGGCTGGAAACCAAGGGCGACCTGGCCACGCTCGATGTCTGAGCGCCGGCAACGGACGACGCGTGCCGGTGATCCGGACGGCCGTCGAGGCGGCGCTACAGCCAGCCCTGCTGCCGCGCCAGCCGCTCGGCGCGGTCGCCGCGGATCTCGCTGACCTCGCCCGCGCGGGCGACCTGCCCGGCCTCCTCCCAACCGGCCAGCACCGCCACCGACAGCGACGTGAGGCAGCGCACGCGCTTGCCGGCGACGCGCGCCTTGATGCCGCCGGGCGTGTCCTCGGCCAGCACGCGGCCGCCGGCGAGCACGACGATGCGATCGGCCAGCGGCCGCGGCGCGGGGTAATAGCTGGAATGCAGGCGGATCAGCTCGTCGATGCGCAGGGTGTCCGGCAACGCGGCGCTCTGCAGCATCACGCCGATCGACCGCCGTGCGGCCGCATCGCCGGGATCGCGCCCGAACAGCTCGACGCGCCCCTCGTCCGGCCGTCGCAGACCGGTCAGCAGGGCGATGACGGTGGACTTGCCGGCGCCGTTGGGGCCGAGCACGGCGAGCACCTCGCCGGCGTGCACGGCCAGATCGACGCGGTCGAGCGCCCGCACGCGGCCGTAGCGGCGCGAAACGCACGCCAGCCGGGCGTGCGGTGTGGCGGCGGCGCGGGATGCGGTGACGGGATTCATGGGCACCTCCTGGGTGCCGCGTACTGTGGTCCTCCCGCCCGGCCGGCGGCAGTGGCCGCCGTCAGTCCTGTCGGCTGACAGATGTCATGCAGATGTCACGGCGGGGGTTCTGCCCCCCTCCCGCGCGTGCTAACATTCAACGCAAGTGATTGATTATTAATCGACTTGACTCTGCGCGGCCCTGCTCCGCGCATTTTCGTTTCCGGGCACGGGAGAACACGATGACCCTGATCGACAAGCTCAACGAACTGCGCAGCTACGGCGGCGCCCGCCGCACGGTCGGACTGGACGACGCCACCATCGAACGCTTCGCGGCGACGCATGCCGACCTGCGCGAAGCCATCGCCGCGGCGCATGCGCAGTTCCAGACGCTCAAGGGTGGCGAGTTCGAGGACCTCCTGCGCGCCGACGAGGCCGAGCAGATCCGTGCCGTGCAGGCCGGCTACGTCAACTTCTACCCGGACGACGCGGTGAACCCCTATGTGGCGCTGACCGCGCGCGGGCCGTGGATCGTCACCCTCAAGGGCGCGGTGATCCACGACAACGGCGGGTACGGCATGCTCGGCGGCGGCCACACGCCGGCCGCCGTACTGGAGGCGATGAGCCGGCCGCAGGCGATGGCCAACATCATGACCCCGAGCCTGTCGCAGTTGCGGCTGGAGCGCGCGCTGCGCCGCGAAATCGGCCACACCCGCGGCGGCTGCCCGTACGCGAAGTTCCTCTGTCTGAACTCCGGCTCGGAATCGGTCACCTTGGCCGCGCGCATCGCCGACATCAACGCCAAGCTGATGACCGACGCCGGCGGGCGCCACGCCGGCCGCACGATCAAGCGCATCGCGGTCAAGGGCGCCTTCCACGGCCGCACCGAGCGGCCGGCGCTGTACTCCGACTCCAGCCGCAAGACCTACCTGCAGCACCTGGCCAGCTTCCGCGGCGAGGACAGCCTGATCACCATCGAGCCCTACAGCGTCGAGCAGCTCCGGCAGGCCTTCGCCGAGGCCGAGGCCAGGGGCTGGTTCATCGAGGCGGTGTTCCTGGAGCCGGTGATGGGCGAAGGCGACCCCGGCCGCGCGCTGCCGCCGGTGTTCTACGCCGCGGCGCGCGAGCTCACCGCCGCCCACGGCAGCCTGCTGCTGGTGGACTCGATCCAGGCCGGCCTGCGCGCCCACGGCGTGCTGTCGATCGTCGACTATCCGGGCTTCGAGGGGCTGGCCGCGCCGGACATGGAGACCTATTCCAAGGCGCTCAACGCCGGCCAGTACCCGTTGAGCGTGCTGGCGGTGAACGAACGCACCGCCGGCCTCTACCGCAAGGGCGTGTACGGCAACACCATGACCACCAATCCCCGCGCGATGGACGTCGCCGTGGCCGTGCTGGAGAGTTTCACGCCCGAGCTGCGCGCCAACATCCGCGCCAAGGGCCGGCTGTTCCTCGACCGCCTGGAGGCGCTCAGGGAAGAACTCGGCGGCCTGATCACCAAGGTGCAGGGCACGGGGTTGCTGTTCTCCTGCGAGCTGTCGCCGGCCTTCAAGTGCTACGGCGCCGGCTCCACCGAGGAGTACATGCGCGAACGCGGCATCGGCGTGATCCACGGCGGCGCCAACTCGCTGCGCTTCACCCCCCACTTCGCCATCGGCGAGGACGAGGTCGAGCTGGTGATCGCCCACATCCGCGAGGCGCTGCTCAAGGGGCCGCGCAAGGCGCAGGCCGAGGCCGCCTGACGGCCGGCGCCGCCG
>JBEQAM010000362.1:0-2676 GCA_041640375.1 Rehaibacterium sp.
TCGCCTTCTACCGCGCCTACGTGGGCCCCGACGGCAAGCCGGCGGCATTCGCCGAGGACAACGTCCCGTACCGCCCGAAACGGCACCTCAAGATTGCCGCCGAGGGGCTGCAGGCGGGTGACTTCGCCATGGTCGCCGGCTATCCGGGCGCGACCTTCCGCTATGCGCTGGCGGCCGAGTTCGAGCACAACGTCGAGTGGGCCTATCCGAACCGGATCGCGATGCTGCGCGACATGCTCGCCATCGTCGCCGCGGCCGGCGCCGAGGATCGCGAGGTCGAGATCAAGTACGCCAGCCTCAACGCGAGCTGGAACAACGTGATGAAGAACCTCACCGGCCAGCTCGAGGGCTTTGCGCGGATGGACGCCGGCGCGCTCAAGCAGGCGCGCGAGCAGGCGGTGATCGACTGGCTGAAGACACAGGGTCGCGCCGCGCGCCCGGCGCTCGACGCCCACGCCGCGCTGCAGCGGATCCACGCCGAGCGGCGCGCCAGCGCCGAGCGCGACCTGCTGCTCAATACCTTCGCCAACCTCGGCCTGTTCGACGCCGCCAAGCGCATCCACCGCAACGCGATCGAGCGCGAGAAGCCTGACGCCGAGCGCGCCAGCGGCTACCAGCAGCGCGATGCGGCCACGCTGGAAGGCCACCTGCGCCAGCTCGAGCGCCGCTTCGACCCGGCGGTGGACCGCGCCCTGGCCGGCTACCTGCTCAAGCGCCACGCCCTGCTGCCGGCCGACCAGCGCATCCCCGAGCTGGACGCCTGGCTGGGCGGCAGCGACGCCGCGACGATCGACGCCCGCCTGACCGCCGCCTACGAAGGCACCGAACTCGGCGACACCGACAAGCGCCTGCAATGGCTCAAGGCCGACCGTGCCGCCATCGAGGCCAGCGACGACGCCTTCCTGCAGTTCGCCGTGCAGATGACGCCGGCGCTGCTGCGGCTGGAGGAAGAGGGGCGTCGTCTGGCCGGCGAGGACCAGCGTCACCGTCCGGCCTTCCTGCAGGCGGTGATCGACTACAACCGCAGCATCGGCCAGGCCGTGTATCCGGACGCCAACGGCAGCCTGCGCCTCACCTTCGGCAACGTGATGGGCTACTCGCCACGCGATGCGGTGAGCTATGCGCCGTTCACCACCCTGCAGGGCATCCTGGAAAAGGACACCGGCGTGGATCCCTTCGACTCACCGGCCAACCAGCTTGCACTGATCCGCGCCGGCGAGTTCGGCGGCCGCGCCGCGCCGGCACTGGGCAGCGTGCCGGTCAACTTCCTGACCGACATGGACGTGACCGGCGGCAACTCCGGCTCGCCCACGCTCAACGCCCGTGGCGAACTGGTCGGCCTGGTCTTCGACATGAACTGGGAGAGTGTCAGCTCCAACTGGGTGTTCAACCCCGAACTGACCCGCACCATCCACGTCGACATCCGCTACATGCTCTGGGTGATGGAGCGGGTCTTCCCCGGCCCGCGCCTGCTGGAAGAGATGGGCGTGGCGGCGGCCGAATAGGTCGCGGCAGCCACCGGGAACGCGAAGGCCGGGCGCGATCCCGGCCTTCGCGTTTTCCGCCCAACACCGCACTCCCCGCGCACCGTAGAATTTCCGCATGTCCGCGCGCACCCTTCCCGACTGGCTGGACTACATCCAGCGTCAGCATCCCCGCGCCGTCGATCTCGGCCTGGAGCGCATCCGCGTGGTCGCCGCACGGATGGCGCTGCCGCGGCCGGCGCGGCGGGTGATCACCGTCGCCGGCACCAACGGCAAGGGGTCGACGGTGGCCTTCATCGAGGCCATCGCCCGTGCCGCCGGCTGGCGGGTGGGGGCCTACACTTCGCCGCATCTGCTGCGCTACAACGAACGTGTACGGGTGGACGGGCGCGAAGTTGATGACGCCGCGCTGGTGGCGGCGTTGGAGCGGGTCGAGGCGGCGCGCGGCGATACCCCGCTGACCTATTTCGAATTCGGCACGCTGGCGGCGCTGGCGGTGTTCGCCGGCGCCGACCTCGATCTGGCGGTGCTGGAGGTCGGCCTCGGCGGCCGCCTCGATGCGGTGAACATCGTCGATCCCGATGTCGCCGTGATCACCACCGTCGACCTCGACCACCAGGACTGGCTCGGCGCCGAGCGCGAGGCCATCGGCATGGAGAAGGCCGGCATCCTGCGCCCCGGTCGGCCGGCCGTGCTGGGCGAACCGGATCCGCCGTCGAGCGTGCTCGGCCACGCTTACCGGATCGGCGCCTTCGCCATCCGCGCCGGTTGCGACTACCTGGTGGACCGTTTCGACGACCACTGGGTCTGGCGCGAGCCGGGTTGCGAGCTGGTCCTGCCGTATCCGAACCTGGCCGCCCCGGTGCAGCTCGCCAACGCCGCCACCGCCATCGCCGCGCTGCGCGCCCTGCCCGACGAGCTGCCGCAGACCGCCTTCGCCCGCGGCGTGCGTGAGGCGCGCATCCGCGGCCGCCTGCAACGCTTCGAGCGCGATGGCGTGGAGATCGTGGTCGATGTCGGCCACAACCCGCAGGCGGCCCGGCAACTGGCCGACTGGCTGGCGGCACATCCGCCGGCCGGCGTCACCCGGGTGGTGTTCAGCGCTCTGGCCGACAAGGATCTCGCCGGGCTGGTGACGCCGCTGCGCCCGCTGGTTGCCGCCTGGTGGCTGGCCGGCCTGGCAGAGCGCAGC
>JBEQAM010000363.1:0-2675 GCA_041640375.1 Rehaibacterium sp.
GCCTCCACCGTGCCGCCGACCACCACGTCGCCGCTGGCGCGGATCCGCATACCGGCGGCGACGTCGCCGGTGACGTTCACCGAACCGTCGAAATCGATGTTGCCCGAGGACAGGTCCACCGCCGGCAGCGTGATGGTCGGCTCGACGTCCACACCGTCCGGCCGCAGCAGTGGTTGGCCGGCGATGTCGGCAATCAGCAGGTCCGGGTCGTCCGGCGAGGGCGAAGCGCCACGCAGGTCGGGGGCGTACGGGGTGTCGGCGACGCCATCGGCGGGGATCACCCCGCCCCGCACGTCCTCGCCGCTGCGCCCGGGAATGGCCGGGATGCGCCGCATCAGCGGATCGCCGGCCTTCACCACCACCAGACTGCCCAGCTCGCGGTAGTCGACCACGCCCCATTCATTCACCCGCGGACCACGCCGGCGGATGTCCGGGATCAGGCTCTGGAAGCGCGCCGGTACGCCGGGTTCGGCCGGCCGGCCGCGTGCGATCGGCAGCCGCTCGACGATGCCGGCGGCCAGCGCGCGCGCGATCTCCCCCTCCAGGATGCCGCTGACCACGCCTTGTGCGGCCAACGCCGCGTCGATCCGCGCACGGGTCACCGGCACGCCGCCGAACGGCGGCGCCAGCGACAGCCAGGCGGTCATCGCGTCCGCCGCCAGCGTGATCTCCAGCCGGCCGTCGCGCCGCTCGGCCACCTCCAGCGCGAACGGCTGGCCCGCCGCCGCCCGCCGCACGAACTCGTCCAAGGCCGCGTCCAGGCAGTACAACGCCCCCCAGCCGCCGTCGACGATGGCCTCGCGCAGGGCTCCGCGGTCGATCGGCTCGCGTACCGTCGCGCCCTGGTCGGGCGCGAAATGGGCGACCAGCTTGCCATCGGCCTCCCGCCACTCCAGCCGCAGCATCGATGACGGCAGCCCGCTCATGCCGGCCCGGGCTCCCCGCCGGATCGCCCCGGCGCGTGCCGTGTCCCGACGCACGACGAATTCGACATGCCGCTGCGCACCCCGCATCACGCGGGCGGGCCGCGGATCGGCCCGCCCTGCAGATTCCTTATCGGCGCCTGCGCCTGGATTTCCAAGCGCGCCGTAGCCCGGATCCCGTGACGGCTGTCGCAATCACGCATCTTCGGCATCGGCGCGGCCGGCTTCGGCCCTCGGCCTGCGCCGTGCCCGGCACGGATCGGTCTGACCCAAACCCCGCCGCCGTCTCCCCTGGGCACTGCGTCCCACGATGCCCGGCGGCGCCACCCCGGGTGCCGGCCATGCGACCATTGCCGCCGCGCGCACGTCGTTGCCCGCGCAGCCGATCCGTCCCCGTTCTCCACCGAGGCCAGCGCGTGACCCCCGCCATCTCGATCCGGAATCTCGGCAAGACCTACGACAGCGGCTTCCAGGCGCTGAAAAGCATCGACCTCGACATCCACCGCGGCGAGATCTTCGCCCTGCTCGGCCCCAACGGCGCCGGCAAGACCACCCTGATCGGCATCGTCTGCGGCATCGTTCGCCCCACCACCGGCACGGTGCTGGCCGACGGCCACGACGTGGTGCGCGACTACCGCGCCGCCCGCGAGAAGATCGGCCTGGTCCCGCAGGAACTGGCCACCGAGACCTTCGAGACCGTCTGGGCCGCAGTGCGCTTCTCGCGCGGCCTGTTCGGCAAGCCGCCCGACCCGGCCCACCTGGAGCGCGTGCTGCGCGACCTGTCGCTGTGGGACAAGCGCGACACCAAGATCAGCCACCTCTCCGGCGGCATGAAGCGACGCGTGCTGATCGCCAAGGCGCTGGCGCACGAGCCCAGCATCCTGTTCCTCGACGAGCCCACCGCCGGCGTCGACGTCGAACTGCGCCGCGACATGTGGGACATGGTGCGCCGCCTGCGCGAACGCGGCGTCACCATCATCCTCACCACCCACTACATCGAGGAAGCCGAGCGGATGGCCGACCGCATCGGCATCATCGACCGCGGCGAGCTGCTGCTGGTCGAGGAAACCGCCACCCTGATGCGCCAGCTCGGCAAGAAGCAGCTCCTGCTCGCCCTGCAGAGCCCGCTGACGGAAGTGCCCGAGAGCCTCGCCGACCTGCCACTGGAACTGGCCGAAGGCGGCGAGCAGCTGGTGTTCACTTTCGACTCGCAGCAGGAGCGCACCGGCATCGCCAGCCTGCTCAAGCGCCTGCAGGACGAGGGCATCGCCTTCCGCGACCTGCATTCGCGCGAATCCTCGCTGGAGGAGATCTTCGTCGATCTGGTGAGGGCCGAGCGATGAACGTCCATGCCATCCGCGCCATCTACCGCTTCGAGATGGCCCGCACCTTCCGTACCCTGACCGAAAGTCTGGCCTCGCCGGTGCTCACCACCTCGCTGTATTTCATCGTCTTCGGCGCCGCCATCGGCAGCCGCATGGGCGACATCGACGGCGTGAGCTACGGCGCCTTCATCATCCCCGGCCTGATCATGCTCTCGCTGCTCAACGAGAGCATTTCGAACGCCTCGTTCGGCATCTACATGCCCAAGTGGTCGGGCACGATCTACGAGCTGCTCTCGGCGCCGGTGTCCTTCGTCGAAGTCGTGCTCGGCTACGTCGGCGCGGCGGCCACCAAGTCGCTGATGATCGGCGTGCTGATCCTGATCACTGCCCGCTTCTTCGTGCCCTACGAGATCGTCCACCCCGGCTG
>JBEQAM010000364.1:0-2665 GCA_041640375.1 Rehaibacterium sp.
GCGCTGCTGGCCGGGTCGAAGGTGGCCGAGGTGATGCAGTTCGGCGCCCACGGCAGCACCTTCGGCGGCAATCCGTTGGCGGCGGCGGTGGCGCGGGTGGCGCTGCGCAAGCTGGCCTCGCCCGAGGTGCTGGGCAATGTCGCGCGCCAGGCCGAGCGCCTGCGCGCCGGGCTGGCGGCGCTGGACGCGGCATTCGGCCTGTTCGCGCAGGTGCGCGGTCGCGGCCTGATGATCGGCGCCGCGCTCGGGCCGGCGCATGCGGGCCGCGCCGGCGAGATCCTCGACCACTGCGCCCGCCACGGCCTGCTGTTGCTGCAGGCCGGGCCGGACGTGCTGCGCTTCGTGCCGGCGCTGACGATTTCCGACGCCGACATCGACGAAGGCCTGGCGCGGCTGCGCGCTGCGCTGGTCGACTTCGTCGCCGCCTGATCAGCCGGCGCGGGCCTCGCGGAACGCCGCCCGCGCGGCCTCGATGGTGAGCTCGATGTCGAGCTCGCTGTGCGCGGTCGACAGGAAGCCGGCCTCGAACGCCGACGGGGCGAAGTACACGCCGCGCTGCAGCATGCCGTGGAAGAAGCGGTTGAATGCGGCGGTGTCGCAGGCGGTGGCGTCGGCGAAGCTCTCCACCTTCCGGTCGGTGAAGAACAGGCCGAACATGCCGCAGGCGCGGTTGGTGGTGACCGGCACGCCGGCTTCCTTCGCGGCCGCTTCCAGCCCGTCGCAGAGCATCTCGGTCTTGGCCTTGAGCTCGGCATGGAAGCCGGGCTGGCGCACCAGTTCCAGCGTGGCCAGGCCGGCGGCCATCGCCACCGGGTTGCCGCTCAGTGTGCCGGCCTGGTAGATCGGGCCGGCCGGTGCCACCTGCTGCATCAGATCGCGGCGGCCGCCGTAGGCACCCACCGGCATGCCGCCGCCGATGATCTTGCCGAAGGTGGTCAGGTCCGGCGTGACGCCGTAGACCTGCTGCGCGCCGCCGGGCGCGACGCGGAAGCCCGTCATCACCTCGTCGAAGATCAGCACCGCGCCATACTGCGTGCACAGTGCGCGCAGGTGCTGCAGATAGCCGTCCCTGGGCAGGATGCAGTTCATGTTGCCGGCGATCGGCTCGATGATCAGGCCGGCGATCTCCTCGCCGTACTGCGCGAACAGGGCGGTGGCGGCGTCGAAGTCGTTGTAGGGCAGGGTCAGGGTCAGGTCGGCCAGCGCCTTGGGCACGCCCGGCGAATTGGGTTGGCCTAGCGTGAGCGCGCCCGAGCCGGCCTTGACCAGGAACGAATCGCCGTGGCCGTGGTAGCAGCCCTCGAACTTGACGATCCGGCTGCGACCGGTGGCGCCGCGCGCGACGCGGATCGCCGACAGCGTGGCCTCGGTGCCGGAGTTGACCATGCGCACCATCTCGCACGAGGGCACCATGCGGGTGAGCGTCTCGGCCATGGTCACCTCGTGCGGGTTGGGCACGCCGAAGCTCAGGCCTTCGCGCACGGCATTGAATACCGCTTCCAGGACGCGCGGATGCGCGTGGCCGGCGACCATCGGGCCCCACGAGCCGACGTAGTCGATGTAGCGGTTGCCGTCGACGTCGAACAGATAGCTGCCCTTGGCGCGGTGGGCGAAGAACGGCTCGCCGCCGACCGACTTGAACGCGCGCACCGGCGAGTTGACGCCGCCGGGAATCAGTTCCTGGGCGCGGATGAACAGGCCGTGCGAGAGGTCGGTGATCATGGCTGGGCTTCTTCTCGTGTGGCGCCCGCGAAGCAGGCGAGGTAGGCGTGGACCGCAGTGACCGGGTCGGGGGCGTCGAACACGCCGCTGATGACGGCGATCATGTCCGCGCCGGCGACGACGATCGGGCCGGCATTGTCCGGTGTAATCCCGCCGATCGCCACCCGTGGCAGGCCGAAGCGGGCGGCTTCGCGCAGCAGCTCCGGCGTGGCGTGGCGCGCGTTCGGTTTGGTCGGGGAGGGGTGGAAGGCGCCGAAGGCGAGATAGCTCGCGCCGGCGGCGGCCGCGCGCGCGGCGCGGTCGAGGTCGTCGTAGCACGACGCGCCGAGGATCGCGCGCGGCCCGAGCAGGCGGCGCGCTTGGGTCAGCGCGGCATCGTGTTCGCCCACGTGCGCGCCATCGGCGCCGATCGCGGCGGCCAGCGCCACGTCGTCGTTGACCAGCAGCGGCACGCCGTGCTGTCGGCACAGTTGCAGCAGCGCGACCGCCTGTGCCCGGCGCAATGCCATGTCGGCGGCCTTGTTGCGGTACTGGAGCAGTGCCACGCCTTCGGTCAGCAGGGGTGCCGTCCGTGCCAGCAGCCGTCGTGTGTCCGGCTCGTCGGGGGTGACCAGGTACAGCCCGCGCAGGGGCATCGGCTTTCTCGCAGTCGGGTTCGGTGGGACAATGGGCGTCTACAGCGGGGCAATGTTAGCCCCCCTGCCCTTGTCCGTCCCCCCGGAAGTGCCGATGAATACTCCCGTCGACGCCGCGCAGACCACCGCCTACCGCACCTGGATGTGCGTGGTCTGCGGCTTCATCTACAGCGAGGCCGATGGCCTGCCGGAAGAAGGCATCGCGCCAGGCACGCGCTGGGAAGACGTGCCGGATACCTGGACCTGCCCGGACTGCGGCGTGACCAAGGACGACTTCGAGATGATGCCGGTCGGCTGAGCCGGCATCG
>JBEQAM010000365.1:0-2638 GCA_041640375.1 Rehaibacterium sp.
TTGGCACCTTCCACGCCCGCATCTTCCAGCCGGCGGTGCTGGCCGGCGTGCCGGCGCAGCCGGTGGCGCTGCGCTACGGCGAGGGTGGCCAGGCGCAGACGGTGGTCGCGTTCGCACCGGGCGAGAGCTTCCTGGGCAACTTCCTGCGCCTGCTCGGCGAGCCGGGGCGGGTGGCCGAGCTGCATTTCCTGCCGCCGGTGGCACCTTCCGAGGACGGCCGCCGGCGCATGGCCGAGACCTGCCGTGAACGCATCGTCGCGGCGATGATGCAATAGGCGGCCGCGGCCGGACGGGCGGCGAGCCTCCCGCCCGCATCGCAAACCCCAAGCCACGCACATGACGCGTCGTGCGCCCCGCTTGCACCGGCAGGAGGATGCTTCGATGCTCTTCCCGAATCCCAGTCCCGAGCCACACCGCATGGCCGAAGTGCACGCCGACGATTACCGACCGCCGCGCTGGCTGCGCGACGCGCACGTGCAGTCGGTGCTCAGCTCCAGCCCGTGGCGCCGCCGCCGCGGGCGGGCGCTGTTCGCCGCCACCGGTGCGGTGACGTGCGAGCTGATCCTGCCCGGCGGCGACGGCGTGCGCCTGCAGGGTTTCCACAGCCGCGTGCCGAACCGGGCGCCGCGCGGGCTGGCGGTGCTGTTCCACGGCTGGGAGGGCAGCAGCGAGTCCGGTTACCTGCTGCACACCGCGGCGCGCCTGCTGGCCGACGGCTTCGAGGTGTTCCGGCTGAACTTCCGTGACCACGGCGACACCCACCACCTGAACCAGGACATCTTCCACTCCTGCCGGCTGGCGGAAGTGGTCCACGCCGTCAAGGCGCTCGGCGAGCGCTTCGCGCCGCTGCCGCTGGTGGCGGCCGGCTACTCGCTCGGCGGCAACTTCGCCTTGCGGCTGGCGCGCGCCGCGCCGGCGGCCGGCATCCGGTTGCGCCACGCGGCGGCGGTGTGCCCGGTGATCGACCCGGCGGCGGGCATGGACGCGCTGGAGCGCGGCCTGCCGCTGTACCACTGGTATTTCGCGCGCAAATGGCGGCGTTCGCTGGAAAAGAAACGCCGGCTGTTCGCCGCCCACCGCGACCTCGACGACCGCATCCTGTCGCTGGGCATCCGCGAGCTGACCGCGCACCTGGTCCGGCGCGGCGGCGAGTTTCCCAGCCTGGAGGCCTACTTCGACGGCTACTCGGTGGCCGGCGACCGGCTGGCCGACCTGCAGGTGCCGGTGAGCATCCTGACCGCGGCCGACGACCCGGTGATACCGGTGCACGGCTTCCACGGCCTGCGGCTGCCGGCGCATTCGCGGCTGGAGATCAGTCCCTGGGGCGGGCACTGTGGTTTCATCGAGGGCCTGGACCTGCGCGGATTCGGCGAGCGCTGGGTGGCCGCGCGGCTGTCCGCCGCGCTGGCGGCGGCGCCCGAGCGCGGCGGGCGGGCTACAATCGACGGCTCGTTCACAGCTTCCTGAGTCGCCAGCCCATGCAGGACACCGTCATCGAAGCGCTTCGGCGCGGCGACCACGCCGCCGCCGCGGTCGCCGCCCGCCGTCTGGCCGAGGCCGAGCCCGACAACGCCGAGGCGCACCACCTGCTGGGCCTGGCCCTGCGCGGGCTGGGCGAGGTCGAGGCCGCCCAGGCCAGCCTGGACCGCGCCGTCGCGCTGGCGCCGGACAATGCCGTCTTTCATGTCAGCCGCGCCCTGGGGGCGCTGCGCGAGGCCCGTTTCGACGCGGCCCGCGCGGCCCTGGACGAAGCGATCAGGCTCGATCCGAACCAGTTGGCCGCTTACGTGACCCTCGCCCACCTCGCCCTGGCCCGGCGTGATCTCGACGAGGCCGAGCGCCAGCTCGCGCTGGTGCGGCGGGTGAATCCGGACCATCCCCACGCCCTGGTGGTGCAGGGCAACGTGGCGCTGGCGCGCGGCGACCAGGACGAGGCCCTGCGCTGCATCTCGCGCGCCGCCCGGTTCGCGCCGGACGACCCGATGGTGCTGTCGGCACTCGGCCTGGCCTATCTCGCCAAGGGCCATTTCGCCTTCGCCGAACAGGCCCTGCGCAAGGGGCTGGAGAAACAGCCCGAGGCACGCCGGCTGCGCTGGGCGCTGATCGAATGCCTGCGCCGCCAGCATCGCCCACAGGAGGCGCTGGACGAGCTGCGCGTGCTCAACCAGGCCGATCCGGCCGATCCGGCCGCGGCGATGTTCCGCAGCGACCTCGCCCTGGCCTTGGGCCAGCGCGACGAGGCGGCCGCGGTCTGGCGTGAGCTGCTGCGCCGGGCGACCGATCCGGCCGGGCTGCTGGGGCCCGTCCTGGGCGGGCTGGTCGATGCCGGCTTGCCGGAGCAGGCGGTCGATGCCGTCGAGGAGCTGCTCGCCCGCGATCCGGGCCGGGATGCCGTCTGGGCCGCGCGACTGCAGCTCGCCGGCGACAGCCGCGAAGCCTACCGGGCGCAGCTGGAGCGCTGGCTGCAGGCACGCCCGGACAGCCTGGCCGCGCGCGAGCATCAGGCGCACTTCCACGAGGTCATTGGCGAACTGACCCGCGCGGCCGAGCTGGCCGATGCGCTCCTGGCCCAGGCGCCGGAGCGCGATGCGGCGCAGCAGATCAAGCTGCGCGCCGAGCTGCGCGAGGCCCCCGCGGC
>JBEQAM010000366.1:0-2626 GCA_041640375.1 Rehaibacterium sp.
GTTCCGTTGCCAGCGGCGCGTTCAGCACGTAGGGCGCCCGCCCGTCATCGAGGGCGAACTCCAGCGCGGCGGCATGCAGGAACAGCCGCTTGAGTCCCGCCTGTTCGCGCAGCCGGCGGTTGGCCTCACGGTCGCCATACTTGTCGTCGCCGGCCACCGGATGCCCGATGTGCGCAGCATGCACGCGAATCTGGTGGGTGCGGCCGGTGTCGATGCGAACTTCGCAGAAACTATGCCCGCCGCGGCGCTCGAGCACCCGGAAGTGGCTCACCGAGGGTTTGCCGCCGCCGTCCACCCGCACCATCCGCTCACCGCCCTGCAGCACCGACTTCTGCAGCGGTTGATCGACGGTCATCGTGCCGTCAGGCAAACGACCGACCAGCAGGGCGAGGTAGCGCTTGGCGATGCCCCCCTCCTCGCGCATCAGCGCCTGCAGCTCGATCAGCGCCGAGCGCTTCTTGGCCACCACCAGCAGGCCGCTGGTGTCGCGATCCAGACGATGGACCAGCTCCAGCGGCTCGCCGGGCCGCAGCTGCCGCAGCCCTTCGATCACCCCGAAGCCGATCCCGCTGCCGCCATGCGTGGCGATGCCGCTGGGTTTGTTCACCGCCAACAGCAGCCGATCCTCGAACACGATGCTGGCCGCCAGCCGGTCGAGCAGGGCCTTCGGCGCCGCCCCCCTGGCCACCGGCTCGCTGAGACGGACCGGCGGGATACGCACCTCGTCGCCCCCTTCCAGCCGGGACTCGGGTTTGGCCCGCTTGCCGTTCACCCGCACCTGGCCGGTGCGCAGGATGCGGTAGATCAGGCTGCGCGGGGCACCCTTGAGCTGGCCGAGCAGGAAATTGTCCAGGCGCTGACCGGCCCGGTCGTCCGGGACGCGCACCAGCTTCACGCCCGCAGGCGGAGCCTCTGTGGTCATGGGGATCGCTTCTGCTACACTAACGCCGCGAAGTAACGTCCTGATTTCACTGGACGCTTTGGGGGTTCCCCAGCGTCGGCGAATTCCGGAGCGACGCCGCCTTCATGGCCCTTCGGGGCGCCCATGTTAACGCGACGAGTCATGGGCTGCGGCCGTCCCCTCCGGACAGGCGTCAATCGCACGGAAACGCCGTCTGGTTTCCGGCATGGAAGCCGGCGGGCGCAGGGCGCCCATCCGGTCGAAGAAAACCCGTTTTTATTACAAGCGCTCCCGCGGGCTATGCCCCTCGGTCTGGTAGCAGCGCTGGAGATTTCGCAGGGGCCGCCCAAGGCGCACGGCGCACGGGGCGGCCCTCCCACATCGGGAGCGGACACCCGGCGTTCCTCGCGGTCGAGCGCGTGAGGACACGACAACAATGAAACGCATGCTCATCAACGCGACTCAGGCAGAAGAGTTGCGTGTGGCCATCGTCGATGGCCAGACCCTGTACGACATCGATATCGAGCAACCCTCCCGGGAACAGAAGAAATCCAACATCTACAAGGGCCGGATCACCCGGCTCGAGCCCTCGCTCGAAGCCGCCTTCGTCGATTACGGCGCCGAGCGCCACGGCTTCCTCCCACTCAAGGAAATCTCCCGCGACTACTTCCAAGCCGGCGTCGACCCCAATAAGGCCGGCCTGAAGGAACTCCTGCGCGAGGGCCAGGAGGTCGTCGTCCAGGTCGACAAGGAAGAACGCGGCAACAAGGGCGCCGCCCTGACCACGTTCATCTCCCTGGCTGGCCGCTACATGGTCCTGATGCCCAACAGCCCGACCGCCGGCGGCGTCTCGCGCCGGATCGAGGGCGACGACCGGCAGGCGCTCAAGGAAGCCATGGACCAGCTGCGGATCCCCGACGACATGGGGGTGATCATCCGCACCGCCGGGGTCGGTCGCGACGCCGATGAGCTGCAGTGGGACCTGGACTACCTGCTGCACGTCTGGAAGGCGATCACCGACGCCGCCCTGTCCAAACCGGCCCCGTTCCTGATCTATCAGGAGTCGCGCCTGATCATCCGCGCCCTGCGCGACTACCTGCGCGCCGACATCGGCGAGATCCTGGTCGATACCGAGGAACTCTACGAGGAAGCCAGGGATTTCATGCAGCAGGTGATGCCGCAGAACCTGCGCAAGCTCAAGCTGTACAAGGATGCCACCCCGCTCTTCAACCGGTTCCAGATCGAGTCGCAGATCGAGGCCGCCTACGGCCGCGAAGTGCGCCTGCCCTCCGGCGGCGCCATCGTGGTCGACCAGACCGAGGCGCTGACCGCCATCGACGTCAACTCGGCGCGCGCCACCAAGGGCGGCGATATCGAGGAAACCGCCTTCCAGACCAATCTGGAGGCGGCCGAGGAAGTCGCCCGCCAGCTGCGCCTGCGCGATCTGGGTGGCCTGATCGTGATCGACTTCATCGACATGTCGTCCAACCGCCACCAGCGCGAAGTCGAGAGCCGCCTCGCCCAGGCGCTCAAGCAGGACCGCGCCCGCGTGCAGATCGGCCGGATTTCGCGCTTCGGCCTGCTGGAGATGAGCCGCCAGCGGCTGCGCCCCTCGCTCGGTGAATCCAGCCAGATCGTCTGTCCGCGCTGCGACGGCCATGGCCGCGTACGCAGCGTGGAGTCGCTGTCGCTGTCGATCCTGCGCCTGATCGAAGAGCACGCAAT
>JBEQAM010000367.1:0-2612 GCA_041640375.1 Rehaibacterium sp.
CTGGTGGACGACGTGATGACCACCGGCGCCACCCTCGCCGAATGCGCGCGGGCGCTGCGCCGTGCCGGGGTGGCGCGGGTCGACGCCTGGGTGCTGGCACGCGCGCCGGCGCGGCGTTGATATCCCCTCTCGCCGGCTACCTCGGCGGCGACCTCAGGGCGAGAGCAACAGATCGAAGGCCAGCCCGGCGAACACCGCCATGCCGACCCAGTTGTTGTGCAGGAAGGCCTCGAAGCAGCGCTGCCGCGAGCGGTCGCGGGCATGCCGGAACTCCCACAGCACCAGCAGCGCGGCCACGCCGAGGCCGGCGTAGTACCAGCCGCCGAGGTCGGCGCGCAGGCCCAGCAGCGCCAGCGCGGCAAGGAAGCCGGTGTACAGCACGGCCAGCGCGATCAGGTCGGCTTCGCCGAACAGGATGGCGGTGGACTTGGCGCCGGCGGCGAGGTCGTCCTCGCGGTCGACCATGGCGTACCAGGTGTCGTAGGCGGTGGCCCACAGCACGTTGGCGAGGAACAGCAGCCAGGCGATCGGCGGCACCGTGCCCTGCACGGCGGCGAAGGCCATCGGGATCGCCCAGCCGAAGGCGACGCCCAGATACACCTGCGGCAGGTAGGTGTGGCGCTTGAGATACGGATAGCTCGAGGCGAGGAACACGCCGACGAAGCTCAGGTACACGGTGAGCCGGTTGGTCAGCAGCACCAGCCCGAAGGCGACCAGCATCAGCACCGCGAACAGCGCCAGCGCCTCGCGCCCGCTCACCGCGCCGGTGGCCAGCGGGCGCCCCTTGGTGCGCTCGACCTGCGGGTCCAGCCAGCGGTCGGCGTAGTCGTTGATCACGCAGCCGGCCGAGCGGGTCAGCCAGACGCCGGCGGTGAAGATGGCGAACAGGTGCCAGGGCGGAAAGCCTTCGGCCGCCAGCCACAGGCCCCACCAGGTCGGCCACAGCAGCAGCAGCACGCCGATCGGGCGGTCGCCGCGGACCAGCTTCCAGTATTGGCCCAGGCGCTCACGCCAGCGCGGGACGGGCGGGGTCGGCGGCCGGGGCCGTTCGGAGACGTAACGCTCGTAGGGCATGGAGCGCAAGGTTAGCAGGGCGGCCATGACCTTCGCCCTATCCATGCCGCCCCCGGACGGCGCATCATCGGCGCTCCACCCGGGGAGATACCGCATGACACCGATCGCACGCACCGCGCTGGCGCTGTTCGTCGCCGCCAGCCTCGCCGGCGGTCTGGCCGCCTGCTCGCGCCAGGATGGCGCGCCGGCCGCCACCGCCTCCCAGGCCGAAGTCGCACGGCCCAGCCGCCAATACGGCATCGAGGAGTTCGTCGAGTCGATCGGCGTCAGCGGCGCCTCGTTCTCGGCCGACGAGTCGAAGATCCTGTTCTCGTCGAACCGCTCGGGCATCTGGAACGTCTACTCGATGCCGGTCACCGGCGGCGAGTGGACGGCGGTCACCGCTTCCAGCACCGACAACAACTACGCGGTGGCCTACTTCCCGCACGACGACCGCGTGCTGGTCACCCGCGACCAGGGCGGCAACGAGCTCAATCACCTGTACGTCATCGAAACCGACGGCAGCGAGCGCGACCTGACGCCGGGCGAAAAACTCAAGGCCATGTTCGCCGGCTTCAGCCACGACGGCAGCCGCTTCTTCGTGCTGAGCAACGAGCGCGACCCGCGCTACTTCGATGTCTACGCCTACGACGCGACGACCTACGCGCGCGAGCGCATCTACACCAACGAGGCCGGCTACCAGCCCGGACCGATCTCCGGCGACGGCCGCTGGATCGGCCTGTCCAAGCCCGACACCACGGTCAACAACGACATCTACCTGTTCGACCGCCAGAGCGGTGCGCTGACACACCTGAGCCCGCACCAGGGTGCGGCGCAGTTCGCGATCCAGGATTTCGCGCCGGACGGCTCGCACCTGCTGTACACCAGCAACGACGGCAGCGAGTTCTTCCGCCTGCGCCGCTACGACCTCGCCAGCGGCGAACACGCCGACGTCCAGGTCGAGGACTGGGACATCGTCTACAGCCACTACTCGCACAACGGCCGCTACCGCATCGCCGCGATCAACGAGGACGGCAGCACCAGCGTGCGCCTGTACGACGCCGCCAGCGGCGAGCGCCTGCCGCTGCCGGCGCTACCGGCCGGCGAGATCCGCGGCGCCACGCTGGCGCGCTCGGAAGCGCGCCTGGCCTTCTACCTCAACGGCGACCGCCAGCCCAACGACCTGTACGTGCTGGAGTTCGGCGGCGCGCCGAAGCAGCTCACCCGTTCGCTCAATCCGGCCATCGACCCGGCCGATCTGGTCGATTCGCAGGTGGTGCGCTTCACCAGTTTCGACGGGATGGAGATCCCCAACATCCTGTGGAAGCCGCACCAGGCCACGGCGGAGAACAAGGCGCCGGCGCTGGTGTGGGTGCACGGCGGCCCGGGCGGGCAGACCACGCGCGCGCATTCGGCGGTGATCCAGTACCTGGCCAACCACGGCTACGTGGTGCTCGGCATCAACAACCGCGGCAGCTCCGGCTACGGCAAGACCTTCTTCGCCGCCGACGACCGCAAGCACGGCCGCGAGCCGCTGTGGGACACCATCGAGGCGAAGA
>JBEQAM010000368.1:0-2607 GCA_041640375.1 Rehaibacterium sp.
GATCGGCGCGCTGTTCCGCCAGACGCTGTGGCTGTCGCTGGCGCTGGGCATCGGCCTGCTGTGGCTGACCCGGCAGGCGGACGCGCTGCTGGCGCTGGTCGGCATCGCCGAGGAGGTGCGCCCGGGCGCCGCCGCCTACCTGCGGGCGATCAGCTGGGGCGCGCCGGCGCTGGTGCTGTTCTTCGCCCTGCGCTATCTGTGCGACGGCGTGGCCTGGACGATGCCGACCATGGTCTTCAGCTTCGTCGCGCTGCTCGCGCTGGTGCCGGCCAACTACGTGTTCCTGTACGGCGGCCTCGGCATCCCGGCGCTGGGCACCGAAGGCCTGGCCTGGGCCACGGTGCTGGTGCTGTGGGGGCAGGCGCTCGGCTTCCTGGTCTACCTGCTGCGCTCGCCACGCTTCCGCGACCTGCGGCTGTTCGCGCAGTTCGAGTGGCCGCGCTGGGCCACGCTCGGCGCGCTGCTGTGGGTGGGCGTGCCGATGGGCGTGACGGTCTTCATGGAAGGCAGCCTGTTCGTGGTCACCGGCCTGCTGATCGGCACCCTCGGCGCGACCGAGGTGGCCGCCCACCAGATCGCCCTGGTGCTGGCCAGCACCACCTTCATGGTGCCGCTGGGCGTGGCAATGGCGACCACGGTGCGGGTCGGCCACGCGGTCGGCGCCGGTGACGCGCCGGCGGTGCGCTGGGCGGCCGGTGCCGGCTACGCCATCGCCCTGCTCACCCAGACCGTCTCGGCGCTGGCGATGGTGCTGGGCGGCGGCTGGATCGCCTGGCTGTTCACCCGCGACCCCGGCGTGGCCGCCATGGCCGCCAGCCTGCTGCTGTACGCGGCGGCCTTCCAGTACGTGGATGGCGTGCAGGTGCTGTCGAATGGCGCGCTGCGCGGCCTGAAGGACACCCGCGTGCCGATGCTGATCACCGCCTTCAGCTACTGGCTGCTGGGCATGCCGATCGGCTGGCTGCTCGGGCTGCGGCTCGGCTGGGGTCCGCAGGGCCTGTGGATCGGGCTGATCTTCGGTCTGAGCGCGGCCGCCGTGCTGCTGACCTGGCGCTTCCTGCGCCTGGCGCGCGATCCGCTCGGCCATGTGCGCCGTGCCGGGTGGTGACCTCCGGCGCTGGCTTCCGCGGCGGGGGCCGGTATCCTGCAGGGTACTGCAGGCCCAGGGCGTCGTCTCAAGCCGTGATCCCGGCTTCCGCCGGGATGACGAGTCTGTGATGCTTCTGTCCCGAGTCCCGAGTCCCGAGTCCCGAGTCCCGAGTCCCGAGTCCCGAGTCCCGAGTCCCGAGTCCCGAGTCCCGAGTCCCGAGTCCCGAGTCCCACCCAAGGAACCTCTGAACAAGCCCGTCACTGCTCGTCATTCCCGCGTTGGCAGGGATGAGGGCGCTCGTTCAGTGCTTCCCTGATCCCGTTCATTCCAGGAGCCTCCACATGGACGAGACCACCCCCCGCGACAAGAAACCCGGCCTGATCGTGCGCCTGCTGCGCGGGTTCTGGCGCGGCGTCGATTCGAGCCGCCGCTTCACCGTCAATCTGCTGTTCCTGCTGCTCGCGCTGTGGCTGCTGTCGGTGTTCTTCGCCGGCGCGCCCAAGCTGCAGCCGCGCAGCGCGCTGGTGATCGCACCCAAGGGCGCGCTGGTCGAGCAGTACACGGTCGACCCGGCCTCGCGCGCGCTGGCCAGGCTGATGGGCGAGGATGCGCCGGAGGTGCAGCTGCGTGACCTGCTGCGGGCCATCGAGGCGGCGAAGGACGACGACCGCATCGAGCGGCTGGTGATCCGCCCGGACGGCCTGCGTTCGGCCGGACTGGCGGCCCTGCGCGAGGTCGCGGCGGCGCTGCGCGAGTTCCGCGAATCGGGCAAGCAGGTGGTGGCCTATGCCGACTTCCTCGACCAGCGCCAGTATCTGCTCGCCGCCCAGGCCGACGAGGTCTACCTGCACCCGGCGGGCGCGGTGCTGCTGGAGGGCTTCGCCCGCTACCGGCCGTATTACCGCGAGGCCCTGCAGGACAAGCTGGGCGTGGACGTGCACCTGTTCCGCGTCGGCGAGTACAAGTCGGCCGCCGAGCCGTACATCCTCGACGCTCCCTCGGAGGAGGACCGTGCCGCCAACCTGTTCTGGATGAACGACGTCTGGCGCCGTCACCTGGACGACATCGCCGCCGCCCGCGGCATCGACGCCGAAGCGTTGCAGGCCGCGATCGAGGACATGCCGGCGCGGCTGCGCGCAGTCGACGGCGACCTGGCGAAGCTGGCGCTCGAACAGGATCTGGTCGACGCGCTCAAGACGCTCGACGAGGTGCGCGCGCTGCTGATCGAACGCGGCGTGCGCGACGAGCGCCACCACACCTTCCGCCAGGTGTCGCTGGACGACTACCTGGGCTTCGTCGACCGTGAGCGCCTGCCGATCGGCAAGCGCCCGCAGGTGGCGGTGGTGGTGGCGCAGGGCGTGATCGTGGACGGCGACCAGCCGCCCGGCACAGTCGGCGGCGAATCGACCGCGCGTCTGCTGCGCCAGGCGCGCGAGGACGACGATGTGAAGGCGGTGGTGCTGCGCGTGGATTCGCCCGGCGGCGGGGTGTTCCCGTCCGAGCAGATTCGCCGCGAG
>JBEQAM010000369.1:0-2595 GCA_041640375.1 Rehaibacterium sp.
CGAGTTCGAACGGCCGGCGCAACCCGTGCAGCCGCCGTCGCCACTGCCGACAGCGCCGCGCGCCGAGCCCACGCCGGCGCCCGAACCCGCGCCGCCACCCCAACCGCTGCCGGCGCCGTCACCGCCGCCGCTGTGGGAATGCGAGACCTGGGACGGCAAGACCTACGACAGCGAGACCGCTGACACCGTGCCGCGCTGCGTGCCGCTGGCGGTGATGGGCTGGGACATGCGCGGCCTGCCGCCCGAGCAGGCGGCTGCCTGCCAGTGGGTGCGCGACGCCTGCCGGCGCCTGGACGACACGGCGGCCTGCGCGCGCTGGCGCTTTCTGCGCGCGCAGGCCGAGCGCGACCTGCGCCTTGCCTTCAGCGACACCCGCGCGCAGGCCGAGGCCGAGTTCGCGCGGCGGGTGGATATCGTGGATCGGTATTGCAGGTAGAGCCGGGACCCGGGAAAGAGCATCGGAGCACCGTCATTCCGGCGCAAGCCGGGATCCATGTTGCTCTTGGCTTTGGCTGCGACGGAAGGAATGGATCCCGGCCCTGTAGCGTGCAGGTCGGCCAGGTTGAACAGGCGCGGGGCTCGCGATCAGCTCTTGTAGCGTGCGCTCCGCGCACGACCCGCCACGTTGCCGAAGTGGTCGTGCGCATGGCGTACGCTACGCCCTCCTCTCGACGGGGAGGGCTTCACTGCGTGGCGAGTCGGAGCAACGTGGGGCGGCGCCAAGTGCATCCGCCCAGGCGAGTGCCGCAGCCCGGACGCGCTCCGGCGCGATCCGGCATCACAGCCCGGGCGTCCGGGCTGCGGATACTCGTTCGTCAGCGCTGGATGCGGGTGATCTTGGAACCCTCCAGCGTGGCGTTGTACATCAGCCCCTTCTCGCCGAGCACGAAGCCGAGCACGGGCTCGCGGGCGGTGTTGGTGTCGAGGTTGCCCGCGGCGCCGAGATCGACCAGCACCACGCTGGCATCGACGCCGACCTTCCAGCCGTTGGTGGCCTTGAACCTGGCCAGCGCGTCGCGATCGGTGAAGACGATGATCTGCGCGCGACGCTGCGCGCCGAGCTGGAAGCCGACCGAGCCGGAGACGATGTTGTAGTAGCCGCTGGTGCGGCCGCCCTCGAGCAAGGCGCCCTCGCCATAGTCGCCGCCGATGCCGATGCCGGCCTTGTAGACGCGCGGGAACACCAGCACGCCGGCGGCGTTGCTCACCACGGGGCGCAGCGCCGGCGCGTGCCTGTACAGGTTTTGCAGCGTCTCCTGCACGCGTTTGTCGATGGTGCGGGCGTCGGCCGCGTGGCCAGGCGTGGCCAGGGCGAGCAGCGCGACGGCGAACAGACCGATCAGAAGCCGTTGCATGGGAAATCCTCCTTGTCGGTGCGTGAAAGCGAGTATCGCCGGCCAAGCTGAACGCTCGCCGGCATGCATGAACCGACGATTCAGCAAGGTGAGCGCATCGCTTCAGAAGCCATAGCGCAGGAAGCCGCCATCCACCGCGAGGCATTCGCCCGTGACGTAGCTCGACGCCGGCAGGCACAGAAAGACCACCGCAGCGGCGACTTCTTCCGGCTCGCCGATGCGGCCCATCGGCGTGCGCGCGATCACTTCCTCGTAGTAGTCGGGCTCGGCCAGCTTGGGCGAGGTGCGGCGGGTGCGGATGTACCAGGGCGCCACCGCGTTCACCCGCACACCGTCCTCGGCCCATTCGCAGGCGAGGTTCTTCGTCAGCTGGTGCAGCGCCGCCTTGCTCATGCCGTACACGGCGCCGGTGCGCACATGGGTCAGGCCCGAGACCGAGCCGATGTTGACGATGCTCGACGCGGCATGCCGGGTCAGCAGCGGATAGGCGTAGCGGCTCAGTTCCCAGGCCGAGAACAGGTTGGTCTCGAACAGCGCGCGCCACTCGTCCTCGGCGTAGTCCATCGCTGGGCGGCTGCGGTTGCTGCCGACGTTGTTGACCAGGATGTTGAGCCCGCAGCCCAGGTCCTCGACCCAGTCGAACAGCTCACGACGCTGCTCGCCATCGGCCAGATCGCCGGCGAAGGCACGCACGGCGCGGCCGGGGAATTCCTCCTCGAGCTCGGCGCGGGCGGTTTCCAAATGGTCGGCGTCGCGCGCCACCAGCAGCACGTCGGCGCCGAAGGCCAGCAGCTCGGCGGCGATGGCGCGACCGATGCCGAAGCTGGCGCCGGTCACCAGCGCGACCTGTCCGTCCAGCCTCCAGCGATGCGGGTCCATGCGAAATCCTCGTTCGGGTCGGCGGCGTTAGCATAGCCGCAGGCCCGCACCATCGGAGCCAGCCATGCGCCGCACGATCCGCCACATCCTGCTGCCATCCGCCATCGCCCTGGCGCTGTGCGCCTGCACCGACCCGCCACCGCCGCCCAACCCGCCCGAACGGCCGCAGACCGCCACCCGGCTGCGCGATGCCATCCAGATGCCGCAGGCGCGCGCACGCGCCGTCGAACGGCAGGCGCTGGACACCGCCGAACGGCAGCGCGAGCAGATCGAGGCCGCGGACGGGGATTGAGGGCGCAGATCTGAAGCCGGAGATGAGCCGCCGCCTGTGGCGGCTCGTCGGAAACCGGAAGGATCCGCA
>JBEQAM010000370.1:0-2595 GCA_041640375.1 Rehaibacterium sp.
CCCTACCGGCGGCCGCGCAGGAGTCCGCCGTTCCCGAGCAGCCCGGCGCCGCCGCCGCGACCGACGTCCATGAACTCGAGCGCATCACCGTCAGCGCCACGCTGAGCGCGCGCGCGGTCGGCGAGGTGCCGGTCGCGCCGATCGTGATCGAGCGCGAGCGCATGGACGCGGAACTGGTGCGCGACATCCGCGACCTGGTGCGCTACGAGCCGGGCGTGTCGGTGACCTCCTCGTTCGGCCGCTTCGGCCTCGGCGGTTTCCGCATTCGCGGCCTGGACGGCAACCGGGTGCGGATCGAGATCGACGGCGCGCCGGTGCCGGAGAGCTTCGCCATCGGCAGCTTCTCCAACGCCTCGCGCGACGCGGTCGATCTGGACCTGCTCAAGCGGGTGGAGATCCTGCGCGGTCCGGGCTCGGCGCTGTACGGCTCGGATGCGCTCGGCGGCGTGGTGGTCTTCACCAGCAAGGATCCGGAAGACCTGCTGCGCGACGGCCGCGACCGCCACCTCGGCGCCAAGGCCGGCTACGACAGCGGCGACCGCGGCCTGTTCGCCAGCGCCACCACCGCCTTCGCCGGCGAGCGCTGGTCGGGCCTGCTGGCGCTGAGCCACCGCCAGGGTCGCGAGACCCGCAATCGCGGCGACGACGACGGTGACGGCAGCGCGCGCACGCGGCCCAATCCGCAGGACTACCGCCGTCTTGGCCTGCTCGCCAAGCTGGGTTTCGCGCCCGATGCCGGGCAGCGCTTCCGGTTGACGGTCGATGCCGGCGAGTCGGAGGTGCAGACCGACGTGCGCAGCGGGCTCGGCCTGATCACCGGCTTCGGCGCGCCGGTGCAGGTGCTGTCGCTGGACGGCGACGACCGCCAGACGCGTGCGCGCCTCGCGTTCGACCACGCGCACGATGCGGTCGATGCCGGCTGGGCCGACGCCTTCCGTTGGCAGCTGTACCGGCAGGACTCGGAAACCACCCAGGACACGGTCGAGCGCCGCGCCACGGTCGTCGCCGGCCAGCCGGGGCCGGTCACCCGCCGCGAGCGGCAGTTCAACTTCGACCAGCGCACCTACGGCGGCGAGTTCATCGCCTTCAAGGGCTTTGCGACCGGCGCGGTGGCGCATTACCTGAGCTATGGCATGGAGTTCGAGCGCCGACGGCTGGCGCAGAAGCGCGACGGTCGCGCGGTCCTGCCCGATGGCCGGGTGACGAACGTGATCCCGCCGGACACTTTCCCGGTGCGCGACTTCCCGCTGTCGACGACCACCGCGCTGGCGGCCTTCGCACAGGACGAGATCGCGCTGGCGGACGGCCGCTGGCTGCTGGTGCCGGGCCTGCGGGTGGATCGCTTCGAGCTGTCGCCCGAGGACGATCCGCTGTTCGCCGCGCGCAATCCCGGCATCGTACCCACCGCGGTCCACGAGACGCGGCTGTCGCCGAAGTTCGGCGCGGTGTGGAAGCTCGACGACCGCTGGTCGCTGTTCGGCCACTGGGCGCGTGGCTTCCGCGCGCCGCCGTACAGCGACGTCAACCTCGGCTTCACCAACCTGCAGTTCGGCTACACCGCGCTGCCCAATCCCGACCTCCGGCCGGAAACCAGCGACGGTGTCGAGCTCGGCCTGCGCGCCGGCGGCGAGGCCGGCTGGCTGAGCCTGTCGCTGTTCCACAACCGCTACCGCGACTTCATCGAGTCGCTGCGCGCGCTCGGCCGCGACCCGCAGACCGGCCTGCTCGTGTTCCAGTCGCAGAACATCGGCCGGGCCAGGATCGAGGGCGTCGAGTTCAAGGGCGGACTGGCGCTGCGGACCTTCGCGGCGGCGCTGGCGCCGTGGGAGCTGCGCGCCGCGGCCGCCTGGCAGCGCGGCGAGGACGAGATCGCCGACGAGCCGCTGGCTTCGGTCGATCCGCCCAGCCTGGTGCTCGGCCTGCGCCGCGACGGCGCGCGCATCGACCACGAGCTGGTCGGCCGCTTCGTGCGCCGTCACGACCGCCTGCCGACGGTCGCCGGCGCGCCGGCCTTCGTGGCGCCCGGCCACGCCGTGTTCGACTGGCTGGTCGACATCGACCTCGCCGAGGGGCTGCGGCTCAACGCCGGCCTGTTCAACCTGTTCGACCGCAAGCACTTCGAGGCCGGCGCGCTGCCGCTGCTGGCGGCCGACAGCGGTAATGCCGACCGCTACACCGCGCCCGGCCGCACCTTGGTCTTCAGCGTCCGGGTCGACTGGTGAGCGCCATGCACTCGTCGCGATCCGCCCCCGCCACGCCGCTCGACTGGCCGCAGCTGTGCCAGTCGCTGGCGGCGCTCGGCGCCGTGCTCTGCCTGTACGCCGGCGAGCGCAGCCCGCAGCAGGGCGTGCTGCGGGGCAATGCGCCCTTGCCCTGGCAGCGCGAGCTGCTGGGCCTGCTCAGCGCCGAGCGGCTGGAGCCGGTGGTCAGCCTGGACAGCGACGGGCCGCTGGAGGGGCTGTGGTTCCTCGACGGCACGGGGCGGCCCGGTTTCGGCCTGTGCCTGCTCCCGGACAGCGACTTCCTCGCCTGGGAGCGGCTGTTGGCCGGGCTGCCGGCGTGCCGGAACGCGGTCGGCGGCTGGTGCGAACGCCT
>JBEQAM010000371.1:0-2593 GCA_041640375.1 Rehaibacterium sp.
AGGCCAGTGGCGCCGACGTAGCCGATCACCTGGCCCTGGCGGACGCGCTGGCCGGTACGGAACGGCCCCAGCCGCGACATGTGCGCATACAGTGTGGTGTAGCCGCGGCCGTGGTCGATGATGATGGTGCGGCCGTACCCGTTCTGCCAGCCGGCGAAGCTGATGCGGCCGTCGCCGGCCGCGCGGATCGGCGTGCCGGTCGGGGCGGCGTAATCCACGCCGCGATGGGCGCGGATGGTGCCGAGCACCGGGTGGCGGCGGTTCGGGTTGAAGCGTGAGCTGATCCGCGCGAACTCGATCGGCATGCGCAGGAAGCCCTTCTTCAGCGGCCGCCCCTCGCCGTCGAAGTACTCCACGCGGCCGTCGGGGCGGGTGTAGCGGAAGGCGGTGTAGCGCTTGCCCTGGTTGATGAAGCTGGCGGCGACGATGCCGCCGTGGCGCACACGCTCGCCATCGCGCCAGATCTCCTCGTAGACGACGTGGAAGCGGTCGCCCTCGCGCAGGTCGCGGGTGAAGTCGATGTCGTGCTCGAACACGTTGGCCAGCTCGTTGATCGTGCTGGCCGCGAGGCCAGCCCGCTCGCCGGCGCCATAGAGGGAGTGGGTGATCTCGCCGCTGGCCATCAGTACGCGGCGCTGCACGTCACGCGGGAGCGTGGTCTCGACGATGCGTTCGCCGGCCAGGCTCAGCTCGACGCGGGTGCTGTCGTCCTTGTCGAAGCGGATCGCGCGCAGCGTGCCCGGCGCCGGGATGTCGAACTCGAACTCCTGCCCGGCACGGACCAGGGTGAGCGGAGTTCTTGCGCCCGGATGGGCGAGCAGACGATGCATGTCGGCGGCCGGTAGGCCGAGTTCGGCGAACACCTGGCCCAGCGTCTGTCCGGGCTTGACCTTGACCGTCTGCCAACGATCGGTCGCGGCCGGCCCGGCGGCATCCGCGCGCACGACCGGCTCGGGCAGCGCCAGTGCCACGGTGGTGTGCGGCACCTCGGGCTCGCGCATGGCGCTGGCGATGCCGGGTACGATCGCGATCACCAGCGTGCCGAGGGCGGCCAGCAGGCTGGCGAGCAGCCAGTGCTCGTGCGACCAGCGGCCATCGGCGCGGCGGGGCGGGAGTTCGGCATCGACGCGATCGACGAGGCTGGCGGCAGCCCTGCGCGCGGTGTGGATCAGGCGCGCGCCGGCGCCGTCGAGTCGTTCGTCGTTCGAGTTCACAATGCCCTGCCCCGGGTGAAGCCGCGGCTACGATAGCCAGCGTGCAAAGGGCGAGTCAAACCCTTGTGCCGGCTGGATTTTTTGCGCCCCAGCATTTAACGTGACGTTAACGTTGCGCCGTGCAGGCGGGCACACCCTTCCACTCATACAGATGAGCCGGTGCTCGCGCCGGCTTGCCGAGGTCGTCGATGTCGGAACTGCAGCAGGCTCTGGAGCTGATCGCTCGCGGGGCGGAAGAGATCCTCAAGCGCGAAGAACTCGAAGCGCGGCTCACGCTCGGCCGTCCGTTGCGGGTGAAGGCCGGGTTCGACCCGACCGCGCCCGACCTGCACATCGGCCACACCGTGCTGCTCAACAAGATGCGGCAGTTCCAGGATCTCGGCCACACGGTGATCTTCCTGATCGGCGACTTCACCGGGATGATCGGTGATCCGACCGGCAAGAACGTCACCCGCAAGCCGCTCACCCGCGAGGACGTCGAGGCCAATGCCCGCACCTACGCCGACCAAGTGTTCAAGGTGCTCGACCGCGAGCGCACCGAACTGCGCTTCAACTCCGAGTGGTTCGACCGCATGAGCGCGGCCGACATGATCCGACTGGCCGCCCAGCACACCGTCGCCCGCATGCTGGAGCGCGACGACTTTTCCAAGCGCTTCGCCGGCCAGCAGCCGATCGCCATCCATGAGTTCCTGTATCCGCTGGTGCAGGGCTACGACTCGGTCGCGCTGCGCGCCGACATCGAGCTGGGCGGCACCGACCAGAAGTTCAACCTGCTGATGGGGCGCGCCCTGCAGGAGAACGCCGGCCAGCCGCCGCAGATCGTGTTGACCATGCCGCTGCTGGAAGGCATCGACGGTGTGCACAAGATGTCGAAGTCGCTCGGCAACTACATCGGTATCGCCGAACCGGCGATCGATATCGTCACCAAGACGATGAAGATCGGTGACGAGCTCATGTGGCGCTGGTTCGAGCTGCTCAGCTTCGAAGTCTCGCTGGCCGAGCTGGCGCGCCTGAAGCGGGACGTCGCCGCCGGACAGCTCAACCCGCGCGACGTCAAGCTGCGGCTCGCGCGTGAACTGGCCACGCGCTTCCACGATGCGGCGGCCGCCGAGCAAGCGATTGCCGGCTGGCATGCGGTGGTGCGCGGCGAGGGCGACACCACGCTGCTGCCGGTCAACGACGTCGTCGTCCCCGCCGGCGGCATCCGCCTGGCCGCGCTGCTCAAGGCCGCGGGCCTGGCGGCCAGCAACTCCGAGGCGATGCGCAAGCTCAAGGAGCGCGCCGTGCGCATCGACGGCGAAGTGGTCGAGGACCCGCAGCGCGAGTTCGCGCCCGGATTCGAGGGCGTGCTGCAGGTCGGCAAGCGCAGCTTCACGCGC
>JBEQAM010000372.1:0-2589 GCA_041640375.1 Rehaibacterium sp.
CATACGGCTGCTTGGCCGCCCGTACCCGGGGCGCGAGCGCATCCGCCACCGCCTCGCTGCCGACGATCCAGTCACGCAATTGCCCGCGCGGGATGTGCGCGCCGACGCCGTCCAGCGGGCTGCGCGGGCTGCCCTGGCCGGCGATGGAGTGGCAACGGGCGCAGCCCTGCGCGTCGTAGACGGCGCGGCCACGGGCGAGCAGCGCGGCATCGGCGGCTGCCGTCGCCACCGGGGTGGGGCGGCTGGCGGGTGAGGTCCCGCCCGGGTTCTGGATCGCGGCGAAGGCGACCGAAAGCGCCAGTACCAGCAGGCCCGTGATCACGGCCAGTCCTCGTGCCCAACGTTCGCGCATGTCCGTTCTCCCGTCGTCTCAGGCCAGATCGAAGATTTCCGAGTGCAGGTGACGCAGCGGCAGACCCAGTTCCCGCAGGCTGCGCTCGGCCAGCCGGATCATCGGATCCGGGCCGCAGATGAACGCATGCAGGGCGGATGGATCCGCCGGCAGGTGACGCGCCATCACCTCACGGGTGATGTAGCCGCGCTCGCCGGTCCAGCCCTCGGGTGGCTCGCCGAGTACATGCACCAGCGTGAGATCGAGTTGCCCCCTGAGCTGCTCCAGCTCCTCGCGGAACACGACGCGGTCCCAGGCGCGGTTGCCGTAGAACAGCCACAGCGGGCGGCGATCGCCGCGGTCGGCGAGGGCGCGCAGCATGCTCATGATGGGAGCGATGCCGACACCGCCCGCCACGAACACGTAGCCGGGGGCCTGCGGCTGGCGGTCGATCCCGAAGCTGCCATAGGGGCCGTCGACATATGCCGTCTCCCCGGGCTGGATCTGCCCGATGCGGGAGGTGAAGTCACCGAGCTCTTTGACGGTGAACTCCACCCGTCCCGGCCGGGTGGGCGAGGAGGCGAACGAGAACGGGTGCTCGCGCATCGCGAACGGCGAGGCGCGCAGCGTCACCCAGGCGAACTGGCCGGGACGGTAGGCCGGCACTTGGCCATCGAGCGGCTCCAGCGCCAGCGTCCAGCTCCGCCCGCGCTCCCTGCGGACCTCGGCCACGCGCCAGGGATGGCGCTTGAGACGCGCCGGGCGGATCAGCCGGACATAGATCGCCAGCGCCAGCCAGGACACCGCCAGCAGCGTCCACAGCGCGCGTTTGAGCGGCGACGCCAGGTAGCTGCCCGCGCCCTCGACATGCAGCACGGCCACCACGATGCCGACCACGGCCAGCACGATATGGATGCGCCGCCAGTGGTCGTACTCGATGCGCAGCCGCTTGCGCCACAGCGAGGTGAGCAGGATCGCGGCGAAGGCGATCAGCCCCAGCCAGCCCAGCGTCATGTAGGCCGGCGCGTGGCGCGGGTCGATGCGGCCGGCCACCTCGGGGTACTTCACGTACAGCAGCGCCGCGTGCCCCACCAGCAATACGAAGGCGATCGAGGCCAGGTAACGGTGGAAGTAATAGATGATGTCGATGCCGAACGGCGCCGTCGCCCGCTTGAAGCGGGCAGTGAGGGCGAACTGCACGCCCATCATTGCCAGTCCGGCGTAGCCGGTCACCAGCGCGAAATCCCACCAGAAGCCGCCGCCGCGCGGCCGCTCGCCGAGCAGCAGCACGCCCAGCGGGATCACGATCAGGGCCAGGTAGACCCCGATCCAGAACATTGCCGAGGGTTGCGTTTTGATGACGCCTCCTTCGCCCTTCGGACCAACCGGTGACACGATTGTCGCCGATGCCGGTCGCGGCAGGCTTGATCGAGCTCAACCGTCGTCGGCATCTCAGGACAACGCTGACCACGTCGGCGTCGCCGCCCGCCAAGGATGGCATGCCCGCGGGCCGAGCGCGCAAGTGTTCGATCCGCGGGCGTGTGCGCCGTGCACCGCTCCAGCCCTTGCCCGGGCAGAATGCCGGGGTGATCTCGGGGGCTACCTTGCGCGTACCCGGTCGCCATCTTCCAGTTCGCGGTCGGGGTGCACGATGAGCCGCATGCCCGCTTGCAGCCCTTCGACGATTTGCGTCATGCCGCCGCCCGACAGGCCGACCTGCACCGGCGTCAGGCGCGCGCGGCGGCCGTCCATGCGGAACACCGCGTGGCCCTCGCCGTGACGGAACACCGCGCTGCCGGGCACGCGCAGCACATCGGCCGCTTCACGCAGCACGAAGCGCGCATTGACGCGATAGGCCTCGCCCAGCCGTTGCCAGTGCTCGCGCGGGCTGGCCAGTTCCACCATCACCCACACGCGCTGCTCCTCCACGCCTAGCGCGGAGAACTTGGTGAAGCCGCCGGGTTCGATGCGGCGCACGCGGCCTTCGAGCGCACGTGCCTCGCCCCAGCGCAGCAGTTCCACCCGCATCCCTTCGCGCAGGCGCACGGCGTCGGCGGAGAGCACGTCCACCTCGATCTCCATCCCCGCCGGGTCGCCGATCTCGATCAGCGGCTCGCCGGGCTGCACCGGGCGCGCGCTCTCGTAGTGCCGGCGCAGCACCACGCCGGCGACTGGCGCGGCGAGTTCCAGCGCGGCCTCGGCCGGACGGTCGCGGCTGCCGTGGGCGAGCACGGCCTGCGCGGCCTGCAGTTCGTACG
>JBEQAM010000373.1:0-2577 GCA_041640375.1 Rehaibacterium sp.
CTGATCGCCTCCGGCGCCGGCGTGCTCACCCACTGCAATACCGGCTCGCTGGCGACCGCCGGTTTCGGCACCGCCCTGGGGGTGATCCGCGCCGGCGTGGCGAGCGGCCGCATCGCCCGCGTGTTCGCCGGCGAGACCCGGCCCTGGTTGCAGGGCGCGCGACTGACCGTGTGGGAGCTGCAGCAGGACGGCATCCCAGCCACCCTGATCGCCGACGCCGCGGCGTCGCATCTGATGAAGTCCGGCCAGGTGCAGTGGGTGGTGGTCGGCGCCGACCGCATCTGCGCCAATGGCGACACCGCCAACAAGATCGGTACCTACCAGCTCGCCATCGCCGCCCGTCATCACGGACTGAAATTCATGGTGGTGGCGCCGTCCTCGACCGTGGACATGGCCACCGCGCGCGGCGAGGACATCGAGATCGAACTGCGCGACCCCGGCGAGCTGCTCGGCTACGGCGGTCAGCGCACGGTGGCCGCGGGCGTGGCGGCCTGGAACCCGGTGTTCGATGTCACCCCGGCCGGACTGATCGACGCCATCGTCACCGAGAGGGGCGTCATCGAGCGGCCCGACGCGGCGCGGATGCGGGCGATGTTCGGCGCCTGATCCGGTCGTCGCGCACCGGCCGCCGAGGCCCGCAAGTGCTTGTTCCGAGCGCGAAACGGGGCCCTTCGGGGCGCCCGTCCGTGGTAACATTCCACGTCTTTTCGGCCGGCCTTTCCGCCCGCCGGGAGCCGTCGTTTGAAGCAACTTCACAAAGTTGCTTCAAGTCGCTGAAATAAAACGGAAAAACGAATGTCCGAGCTCGCCAAGGAAGTCATCCCCGTCAACCTCGAAGACGAGATGAGAAAGAGCTACCTCGATTACGCCATGAGCGTGATCGTGGGACGCGCCCTCCCGGACGTCCGCGACGGTCTCAAGCCGGTCCACCGCCGGGTGCTGTACGCGATGAACGAGCTCGGCGCGCACAGCAACAAGCCCTACTACAAGTCGGCGCGCATCGTCGGCGACGTGATCGGTAAATACCATCCGCACGGCGACACCGCGGTGTACGACACCCTGGTCCGCATGGCGCAGCCGTTCTCGCTGCGCTACCTGCTGGTGGACGGCCAGGGCAACTTCGGCTCGATCGATGGCGACGCTGCCGCGGCCATGCGCTACACCGAGGCGCGCATGTCGCGTCTGGCGCACGAGCTGATGGCCGACATCGACAAGGACACCGTCGACTTCCAGCCCAATTACGACGAGAAGGAGCTCGAACCCCGCGTGCTGCCGACGCGGGTGCCGAACCTGCTGATCAACGGCTCGGCCGGCATCGCCGTGGGCATGGCCACCAACATCCCGCCGCACAACCTCTCGGAGGTGATCGACGCGACCATCGCGCTGATCGACAACCCGGAGATCGGCATCGGCGAGCTGATGGAGCACATCCCCGGCCCGGACTTTCCGACCGCGGGCATCATCAACGGCACCGCCGGCATCCACGCCGCCTACCATGGCGGTCGTGGCCGCGTGCGCATTCGCGCGCGTGCCGAGGTCGAGGTGGACGAGCGCACCGGTCGCGAGGCGATCGTCGTCACCGAGATCCCGTACATGGTCAACAAGGCCCGGCTGATCGAAAAGATCGCCGAGCTGGTGAAGGAGAAGAAGCTCGAAGGCATTTCCGAGCTGCGCGACGAGTCCGACAAGGACGGCATGCGCATCTACATCGAGATCAAGCGCGGCGAGAGCGCCGAGGTGGTGCTCAACAACCTGTACGCGCAGACGCCGATGGAGTCGGTGTTCGGCATCAACATGGTGGCCCTGGTGGACGGCCGCCCGCAGCTGCTCAACCTCAAGCAGATGCTGGAAGCCTTCGTGCGCCACCGCCGCGAGGTGGTGACCCGGCGCACCATCTTCGAGCTGCGCAAGGCCCGGGCGCGCGCCCATATCCTCGAAGGCCTGACCGTCGCGCTGGCCAACATCGACGAGATGATCGAGCTGATCAAGACCTCGGAGAATCCGCAGGTCGCGCGCGAGCGGATGCTGGCGCAGCGCTGGCAGCCGGGTATGGGCGGCGCGCTGCTGGCCGCCGCCGGCGCCGAGGCCTCGCGCCCGGAGGATCTGGCGCCGGGTCTGGGACTGCTGGAGGACGGCTACCAGTTGTCCGAGGTGCAGGCCAGGGAAATCCTCGAGATGCGCCTGCACCGCCTCACTGGCCTGGAGCAGGAAAAGCTCACCGACGAGTACCGCACACTGCTCGACACCATCCGTGGCCTGATCGACATCCTCGAAAACCCGGATGTATTGCTGGACGTGATCCGCACCGAGCTGCGTGCCACCAAGGCCGAGTTTGGCGACGCGCGTCGCACCGAGATTCGCCAGAGCGAGGAGGACCTGGACATCCTCGACCTGATCGCGCCCGAGGATGTGGTGGTCACGCTCTCGCATGCCGGCTACGCCAAGCGCCAGCCGGTCAGCGCCTATCGCGCCCAGCGTCGCGGCGGCAGGGGCCGTGCGGCAGTGGCGACGAAGGAAGAGGATTTCATCGACAAGCTGTGGCTGGTCAATACCCACGACACCCTGTTGACCTTCACC
>JBEQAM010000374.1:0-2570 GCA_041640375.1 Rehaibacterium sp.
GTCGCCGCGCAGGGTCACCGCCTTCTCGCCGTCGATGAACACCGGCGCCGCCGGCGCCTCGCCGGTGCCGGGGAGCGAGATGCCGATGTCGGCGTGGCGGCTCTCGCCGGGGCCGTTGACCACACAGCCCATCACCGCCAGCGTGAGGTTCTCGACACCGGGGTGCTTGAGCTTCCACTCCGGCATCTTCGCCCGGACGTGCTCCTGCACGGTCTTCGCCAGCTCCTGGAAGAAGCTCGAGGTGGTGCGGCCGCAGCCGGGACAGGCGGTGACCAGTGGCGTGAACGCACGCAGGCCCATGGTCTGCAGCAGCTCCTGGGCGACGATCACCTCGGCAGTGCGCGACTGGCCCGGCTCGGGGGTGAGCGAGATGCGGATGGTGTCGCCGATACCCTCCTGCAGCAGCACCGCCAACGCCGCGGTCGAGGCAACGATACCCTTGCTGCCCATGCCGGCTTCGGTCAGCCCCAGGTGCAGCGGGTAGTCGCAGCGCGCGGCCAGGTCGCGATAGACCGAAATCAGCTCCTGCACGCCGCTGACCTTCGCGCTGAGAATGATGCGGTCGCCCGGCAGGCCGAGCTCCTCGGCGCGCTGCGCCGACTCCAGCGCCGAGACGATCAGCGCCTCGCGCAGCACGCGCGCGGCGTCCCAGGGCTCGGCGCGGGCATGGTTCTCATCCATCAGCCGCGCCGCCAGCGACTGGTCGAGCGAGCCCCAGTTGACGCCGATGCGCACCGGCTTGCCGTAGCGGATGGCGGTTTCGACGATCGCCGAGAACTGCATGTCCTTCTTCTTGCCGAAACCGACGTTGCCCGGGTTGATACGGTACTTGGCCAGCGCCTGCGCGCAGGCCGGCTCGGCAGCCAGCAACTGGTGGCCGTTGTAGTGGAAGTCGCCCACGATCGGCACCTCGATGCCCATCATCGCCAGCCGCTCGACGATGCGCGGGACGGCGGCGGCGGCCTCGAGCGTGTTGACGGTGACGCGCACCACTTCCGAGCCGGCACGCCACAGCTCGGCGACCTGCTGCGCGGTGGCCTTGACATCGGCGGTGTCGGTGTTGGTCATCGACTGCACCACCACCGGGGCGTCGCCACCGATCATGACGGAACCGACACGTACCGCCCGCGCACGCCGACGCCGCGCAGGCCCGAAACGATCGCTCATGAAAACGACTCCCGAGCGGACGCGCAGGTGCCGAAAAGCACGTAGTCGCCGCCGTTGTGAAGCAATCCCAGGCGCACCCGCGATGCGCCGACGATGTCCGCGTCTGCACCGTCTAGCCGCGACGACGGGCGCAGGATCTCGACCTCGCTGCCGTCGAACTCGTCGCCGTCCTGGCTCAGATACCGTGGGCCGGCTTCGCCGTTCAGCGGCAACAAGGCCAGGGCCCGCAGCGGCGGACGCTCGTTGGCCCGCCCGTTCAGCCCGCACAGGCCGACCGCACGGGCACGCCGCGCCAGCAACTCGATACCGGCCGAGATGCCCCCGTCCGCTTCGTAGCGCAACCAGCGGATGATGCCGACCATCCAGTCGCGCTCCTCGTCCGGTTCGTCCGCCAGCGACAGGCCGACCAGCTCGCCGACCCGGGCGCGTGCCTGCGCCTCGCTGCCCCAGGCGACACGATAGCCGTGCAGGCTCTGGTCGAGCACCTGCGTGGGCACTGGCGGCAGACGCGCCAGCTCCCCGCCGGCAGGCGCCCAGGCGGCGCGGTCGACCATCTGGATCTGGCCTTCGCGCGCCTGGCGCACGAAGGCGTCGAAGTCCAGCCGGCCGGCCAGATAGTAGTGCAGCACGCTCAGGCCGATCACGCAGTCGAGCACGTGACCGCCCGGCAGACGGCCCTCGGCCCGGGCCGCCACCGCCTGCCCCAGGCTGCGCTGCACGCTCTCCAGCAGCTTGCGACTGCTCTGGACGACCACGCCGCGCGAAGGCGACAGCTGCAGGCTGCTCCCCTCACCGTGCGCCAGCGCGCGGGCGATGTCGGCACGCAGTCGCGACGTGTCCAGGTAGGCCGCGCCGTCCGGGCTGCCGCCACCGATCCCCGGGCCGCAGTCGCTTTCCGGATCGATCATGATGCGCGCGTCCGGCCCGCCCTCGCCCGACAGCGGGCACTGCGGGGCGTAGGCACGCGCCAGCGCCCACAGCGCCTCCTGTTCGGTCTGGCTGTGCGCGTAGGGGTTGCACAGCGACGCCAGCAACGTCGCGCCGTAGATCGCGTCGAGCGCCTGGCGCGACCCGGCCAGCGGATCCTCGATCGTCTTGCCACCGAGCCCGCACTCGACGGCGAACGCATGGCAGCGATGCAGACCCTGCCAACTGCCGGGCTGCGGGGCACGGTAGACCTGCCAGGCCTTGGCCAGCGCGGCGCCATAATGATGGACGGCGCGCCCCAGCGCCGTGGCGACCGTGCCGCCGCGCAGCATCGGTGGCTTGCCCGAGGGCGTGCACAGGTCGGCCGCGGCCAGGCGGTAGCCGTGCGCGAGAGCGACGTGGAAGCGCTCGGCATCCTGTGCGGCACGGGCCTTGGCCGCCGGCAGCGGAAAGGTGGCACCGACGAATTGACCTTC
>JBEQAM010000375.1:0-946 GCA_041640375.1 Rehaibacterium sp.
GATGCACTCTTCGCGCAGCGCCTGGCCGAACTGCTGCCGCTGCTGCCACGCGGCGGCGCCGCCGAGCGCCGCCGGGCAGCCGCGCGCGGCTACCTGTCGCGTCGGCATCGCGACGGCCAACTCGCGCTCCCGCGCTGCCCGATGCCGGCGGTGATGAGCGAAATCGAGCGCGCCGCGCCGGAAATCCGTGCCGTGGTCGAGCGTTACCACGAGCGCTGGGTCGAGGCGCTGAGCGAGCCGGACGACCCGGCCGACCGCCGGCGCGCGCTCGCTGCGTTGGCGCTGATGACCGGCGCCCTGGCGCTGGCGCGCGCCATCGGCGCCACCCCGTTCTCCGACCAGTTGCTGGCCGCGGCCCGCGACGCGGTGGAGTGATCCGTACCGCAACCCGCCAGGCCCGCGCATGAATGCCCTGTCCGCCCTGCGTCTGAGCCACCGCATGCTCGGCACCTTCGCGCCGCACGCCGCCGCGCAGCTCGCGCGTCGCCTGCTGATGACCCCGCAGCGCCATGCCCCGCGCGACTGGGAGCGCGAGCTGCTCGCCGTCGCCGAGCCCTTGACCTTCCGCTTCGGCCTGACCGGCCTGCGCTGGGGCCAGCCCGGGCCGGTGGTGCTGATGATGCACGGCTGGTCGGGCCGGCCCAGCCAGTTCGCCCGCTTCGTCGCCCCGCTGGTCGCGGCCGGGCGGCAGGTCATCGCCATCGCCGCGCCGGCGCACGACCGCAGCCCCGGCCGTGAGGCGCACCCGGTCGCCTTCGCCGAGGCGCTGCTGGAAGCGGCGGCGGAACTGCGCGACATCGAATCCGTCGTCGGCCATTCGATGGGCGGCGCGGCCGCCGTGCTCGCCGTGCATCGCGGCCTGCCGGCCGAGCGCGTGGTCACGCTCGGCAGCCCGGCGGCGATGAGCCGGGTGCTGGCGCGTTTCGCGCGCTGGATCGGCCTGCCG
>JBEQAM010000375.1:956-2562 GCA_041640375.1 Rehaibacterium sp.
GCGCGCGAGAGACGTTCTTCAGCGTCGTCGACCGCCATGTCGGCGTGCCCGCGGACGCGCTCGACATCGGCCGCTTCGCCGGCGAGCTGCGGCTGCCGGCGCTGGTGGTGCACGATCGCGACGACGAGGCGGTGCCGTTCTCCGAGGCCGAGGCGATGGTGGCCGGCTGGCCGCAGGCGCGGCTACTGGCCACCTCCGGCCTCGGCCATCGCCGCGTGCTGACCGATCCGCGCGTGGTCGAACAGGTCGTGGACTTCCTGTTGCGCCGGCAGCGTCCCGCGCTCGCCGCCTGAACCGTTGCCGTGGCCGTCGCCGCGCGGGCGACGGAAAGCGCCGGACCCGGCGTTGAATCTGACGAGGCCCGCCACGGCCTCGTCCTTCCCCAACGAGGATCCGCCCATGACCATCCGCCATTCCCGCCTGCTGCTCGCCTGCGCCATCGGCGCCCTGTTCGCCGCCGGTGCGGCCCACGCCCAGGGCGAACGCGGCGCCAAGCCCCGCCCCGAGCCGCCGATCGGCGTGGCCGAGCTGGAAGATCGCCTGGCCGCACGCAGCGCCGAGATCGACGCCGACGGCGACGGCTACATCAGCTTCGAGGAGCTGCGCGCCTGGCGCGAGGCGCAGCGCGAACGGCGCATGCGCGAGCGCTTTGCCAGGCTCGACAGCGACGGCGACGGCCGTGTGTCGGTGGCCGAGTTCGAAGCCCGCCATCGCGCGCGCATCGCGCGCCTGGATGCCGACGGCGACGGTGTCGTCACCCGCGAAGAGTTCCGCGCGCTGCGTGGCAAGCACGGCCGCATGCATCGCGGCGACCGTTGAGCGATGATGCCAGGGGTGCCAATCCCGGCCCCAGGCGATGAACCTCCCCCGGATGCGGCGGCCGGATGCCGACAGTGACGACGACGAGGCGCTGGTGCGCCGGATCGGAGCGGGCGACCACGCCGCCTGTGCGGCGCTGGTCGACCGCCATCTGGCGCGCATCCACGCCTTCGCCGCGCGCGTGCTGGGCGACCCCGCCGAGGCCGAGGAGGTCGCGCAGGACGTGTTCCTGCGCGTCTGGGAGCACGCCGCACGCTGGCGACCGCAGGGCGCGCGTTTCTCGACCTGGCTGTACCAGGTCGCGCTCAACGCCTGCCGTGACCGCCTGCGCCGGCGCCGCGAGCTGCTGCCGCTGGACGAAAGCGCAGCGGCCTCGCCCGAGCAGTCGCCGGAGTGGCGCATGCAGGAGACCAGCGTGTCCGCACGGGTGCGCGATGCCATGAGCCAACTGCCCGAACGCCAGCGCGAGGCGCTGGTGCTGTGCCACTTCCACGAGCTGCCGCAGGCCGAGGCCGCGGTCGTGCTCGGGGTGTCGGTCGACGCGCTGGAATCGCTGCTCGCGCGCGGCCGTCGTGGGCTGCGCCAGCGACTGCTGGAGGAGCGCCCGCATCTCACCGGAGGCCTGCCATGACCACGCCCCTGTCGCCGCAACGCTTCGCCGACCTGCTGGCGGCCCACGGCGCCGACCCACGCCGCTGGCCGCTGGCTGAGCGCGCCGCGGCGCTCGCCCTGCTGGCGGCCTCGCCCGAAGCGCGCCGCCAGCAGCATGAGGCGGCGCGACTGGACG
>JBEQAM010000376.1:0-2557 GCA_041640375.1 Rehaibacterium sp.
TGGGTCGCCCGCGCGATGGCGGTGTTCTTCTGCGCCGAGAAACCGAGCCACTCCTGGTGCTCGACGCGTGCGCCCTCGGCGCGTGCGATGGCGACGGTGGCGTCGTCCGAGCCGGCGTCGAGCACGATCACCTCGCGGCAGACCGGACGCAGCGAGCGGATGCAGCGCGCGATACGGTCTTCCTCGTTGAGGGTGATGACGACGCCGGAGAGCGGAGGTAGCTCGCGCATGACGATGGGCGGACGGGACGGACCGCGATTATAGAGGCCGGCCGCGACGCGGCATCGCCCGCTGCGTGTAACGCAGCCGTCACCGCGCCGGGCCGGAGCGGTCAGCGTGTAGACTGCGCGCCGCATCGCGCGTTCACGCGTTCAGGATTCCCCGCCCATGCACAGCCCGTGGTTGAGCGTTCTGGTGCCGGTTTACCGGGTCGAGGCCTATCTGGAGGCCTGCGTGGCCTCGGTGCTCGACCAGGGCGAGCACGGCGTCGAGATCCTGCTGCTCGACGACGCCTCGCCCGACCGCTCCGGCGAGATCGCACGCGCCCTGCAGGCCCGCCACCCCGACGTGGTGCGGGTGCTGGCGCACGCGCACAACCGCGGCCTGTCCGCTGCCCGCAACACTCTGCTGGGCGAGGCGCGCGGGCGCTACCTGTGGTTCCTGGACTCCGACGACCTGCTGCTGCCCGGCGCGCTGCGCGGGCTGCGCGCGGCGGTCGAGGGCGACGCGCCGGACCTGGTGCTGTGCGACTTCCGCGTCGTCCGCGAGCGCTTCGGCCTCAAGCACCGCCTGCGCGGCGAACGGCACCGGCGCACGTTCGCCGGACCGGCCGGCGTGCCGTCGTCCGACCGTGCCGCCCTGATCGAAGGCCTGCTCGCCCGCGGCCAGCTGCACAGCTGGTCGAAGATCGCCACCGCCGAGGTCTGGCGGCAGGCGCGGTTTCCCGAAGGCCGCTACTTCGAGGACATCGCCGTGATCCCGGCCCTGCTCGGTGCCAGCCGGCGTTACCGCTACGTCGCCGCCCCCTGGGTCGGCTACCGCCAGCGCGAGGACAGCATCCTCGCCGACTACTCGCCGCCGAAGATCCGCGACCTGCTGATGTCGGCGCGCGAGCTGCATGACGGCCTGCTCGCCCTGCCCGAAGCGGCGGACCCACGGGTGCGCTTCGCGGTCGCGCACTACTGCCTGAAGGCCTGCGCCAACGCCGCACGGCGCGCGGCGAGATTGCGACAGCCCGATGCCGGACTCGATGCCGTCGGCCGCGCCGCCTGCGCGGCGATGTTCCCGCAGGGTCTGGGGCCCGTGCTGCGCGACGGCCTCCGCCGCGGCTGGTGGCTGCGCGCCTGGCGCAGCGCGCGCAGCCTGCGTCGGACCGGGTGGCTGGCATGAACGGCGCGCCGACCGCCGCCACGCGCCCGCTGCGCGTGCTGCACTTCGTCACCGGCGGCTTTTCCGGCGGCGCCACCCAGGTCGCCATCGCGCTGGTCAACGCCGCCCGTGCCAGTGAGCGCATCGAGCCGCTGCTGGTGCTGCGCCGCAAGCGGCGCACTCCGCCCGGCCGCATCGAGGAACTGCAGCGCGCCGGCGTACCGCTGCGCGTGGTGCCCGGCTGGTCGCATCTGGCGACGATCTGGGCGCTGTGCAGGGTCTGCCGCGAATTCCGTCCCGACGTGCTGGTGGCGCATGGTTTCAGCGAGCACCTGTGGGGCCGCTACGCCGGCCTGCTGGCGAAGGTGCCACACCTGGTGCACGTCGAGCACAACACCCGCGAGCGCTACACTCGCTGGCGGCTGGCGCAGTCGCGCTGGCTGGCGCGGCGCACCGACCGCATCGTCGGCTGTTCCGAGGGCGTGCGCCGCGTGCTGCTCGACCAGGGCATGCCGCCCGAGCGCACGATCGCCATCTCCAACGGCATCCGCCTGGCGCCGTTCGCCGCCGCCGACAGTCATCCGTTCGCCGCGCGCACACCCGGCATCGTGATGGTGGCGCGCTTCTCGAAGCAGAAGGATCACGCCACCCTGATCCGCGCCGTCGCGCGGCTGCGCGCGCGCGGCCTGGCGCCACCGCTGGTGTTCGCCGGCGGCGGCAAGGCGCTGCACCGGCGGCCGCTGGAGAAGCTGGCCGAATCGCTCGGCCTGGCCGGGCAGGTACAGTTCCTCGGCGTGGTGCGCAACGTGCCCGAGCTGCTGATGACGCATCAGTTGTGCGTGCTCAGCACGCATTACGAGGGCATGCCGCTGGCGCTGATCGAGGGCATGGCGGCCGGTTGCGCGGTGGTCGCCAGCGCGGTGCCCGGCGTGCGCGAGGTGATCGCGGACGGTATCGACGGCCGGCTGGTGCCCGAGGCCGACCCGGCCGCGCTGGCCGACGCACTCGAAGCGCTGCTGCGCGACCCGGCGACAGCCGCGCGCCTCGCGCAGGCGGCGCGACGCAGGGCGCTGGAGGAATTCAGCCGCGAGCGGATGAACGCGCGCTACGAGGCGCTGTTCCTCGAACTGGCCGGCGACGGGGCCCGTTGATCCGGTCCGCGGGCTGACGGGGATCTGCAGCAGCGGCG
>JBEQAM010000377.1:0-2553 GCA_041640375.1 Rehaibacterium sp.
CACCTTCGGTGGCGTGCGCTTGGGCGGCTCCGGCGGCGGCGGCGGCGGCGGCGGGGGCGGCGGCGGCGGTTCGATGAAGGTCACCTGCACCACCTCTTCCTTCTCCTCCGGCGGTGCCGGCTTGGATACCGGGGCGAGCAGGAACAGGCCGGTCGCGATGTGCAGCGCCGTGGCCACCGAGATGCCGGCGACGCGGATCCAGCTGAACTGGTCCGGTTGCTCGCTTTCGATTTTGTATTTGATGTCCGTCATGCGGGAATGACTACGTTGCTTCCGCCGCGGCACCTGCCGTCACCGCGGCAGGCAGCGGAAGAGGCCGGTGAATGCGGGAATCTCCTAGCTTATAACAAGCAGGCGTAAAAAAACTGTTCAGCGATCGGTCAGCGCTGGCGGACCTGCCTCAGCCACCGCTCGGCCTGCTCCTTGGTTTCCGGGTATTTGGCGGCCTCCTGGAAGGCGGCGATGCCGGCAGCGCGGTTGTCGAGACCGTAGAACTCGACATTGCCAAGGATGATCCAGGCGTCGCCGGGGCGACGCAGGCCCTTCTGCAGAGCCTCGTTGGCGGCCTGCTTGGCTTCGGCGTAGCGCTCGACCTCGTACAGTACGCGGGCAAGGTTGAGGGCGGTGTCGCCGGTAGTGGCATGCTTGGCCGCCTCGCGGTAGGCCTCGATCGCCTCCTGCGGACGGTCGGCAAAGTAGTAGGCTTGGGCCATCACCGTGTAGGGCTCGGCGGCGGGCTGCAGGATGCCCTTGTCCAGCCCCTCGCGAATCACCGCCACCGCCAGCATGTCCTTGCCTTCCATGTTGGCGTAGATCCGGTACAGCTGCTGATAGTCGCGTTCCTGGGTGAACATGCCGCGTGCGCGCATGTCCTCCAGCACGGCGGCGGCCTTGTCGAGCATGTCGGCCTGGACGTAGATGCTGGACAGGTTCAGCAGCAGCGTCTTGTCGTCTGGATTGGCCTGCGCCAGGCGCTCGGCGATGCGGGCCGCCTCCTGCGGCCTGTCCATCTCGAAGTAGCTGGCCATCAGGATCTGCGACCAGCTCGCGGGGGGCGCCTCGTGTGCCTCGATCGCCTGCTGCAGGAGCTGCGCCGCTTCCGGGTAACGCTCGAGCCGGTACAGGATGTTGCCTTTGAGGGCCAGATGCTCCGGCTTGCGGCTGCCGGACTCGTTCAGGAAGCGGTCGATAGTGTCCAGTGCCTCGGCGTACAGCTCCTCCGAGAGCTGCAGCTGGGCCACCTGCAGCATGGTCTGGAAATGGTTGTTGTTCGGCAGCCCGTCGGCGTCGACGGCGCGCTGCAGATACTCGATCGCGCGCGGGTAGTCGTCCTTATCGATGTAGGCGGCGCCGACATACTGCAGTGCCAGCGCGCGCTCGAAGTCGTTGGCGCGGCTGTCCTCGGCCAACTCGAGCCCGAGGGCGATCACCCGGTCGAAGTTTTCCTTGTCGCGCTCCTTGATCAGCGCGGTGAGGATCCGGCCGCCGCGCTGTGAGGTCCGGTTGGGCTTGTCCGGGCGCTGCGTATCCGGGAACAGCACTTCGGCAGCCTGGGCCGACCTGGCACCACGGCGTTCACGCTGGGCCTCCGCCGCGGGGGCCGTGAGCAGGCCGACGGCGAGCGCAATCAGCGCAACCTTGGTGAGGGAGATCAACTTCATCATGGATACCTCTGGGGTCGGCGCCGGCCTCGGCCTTGCGCGACATGGGGGAACTATCAAGACTACCCGCAACTAGTGCAAACGCTCAAGTGAGTGAACTGGGGGTTCATCCACACTTTGGATCACGCCCCGCAGCCCGCGCCCGCTGGTATTCGGGAGCCAGTTCCGGAGCCCGCTCGGCCAGGCGCTGCAGGCGGTTGCCGGGATCGGGATGGGTGGACAGCAGCGGCGGCGGCCGGCCGGCGCCGTCCTGCGCCAGCATGTTGCGCCACAAAGCCGCGGCGGCGGCGGGATCGAAACCGGCCCGCGCCATGAGCTCTTGGCCATAGATGTCGGCCTCACGCTCCTGCTCGCGCGAGAACGGCAGCAACACGCCGACCTGCACGCCGGCGCCGAGCAGACCCATCAGAGTCCGGGTGCTTTCGGGCGTGCCGCGCGCGCCGGCGTAGGCGCCGATCAGCTGCACGCCGGTTTCCGCCAGGGCGCTGCGCGAGACGCGCTCGTTGGCGTGGCGGAACACCACGTGGCCGATTTCGTGCCCGAGCACCGCCGCCAGCTGGTGCTGGTCGGTGGCGACGCGGAGCATGCCGGTGTTCACGCCGATCTTGCCGCCCGGCAGGGCGAAGGCGTTGGGCGTGGCATCGTCGAACAACTGGACCTCCCAGGACAGGCGCTGCCATTCGGCCGGCAAGGCGCGCACCAGCTGGTCGGCCACACAGCGCACATAGGCCTGCTGCCGGGCGTCACCGGCGAGCTTGTCCTTGGCTTTCATCTGTTCGAAAGCGGCAGCGCCCATCTGCTGCATCTGGCTCTCGGACACCAACAACAGCTGACTGCGGCCGCTCGGCGTGGTGGTACAGGCGACGGCGAGCAGGGCGGAAACGGCGACTGT
>JBEQAM010000378.1:0-2505 GCA_041640375.1 Rehaibacterium sp.
ACCGGCCGCAGGCAGCCGCAATACTGCAGCGTCCGTGCTAGCCGAGCTCCTCTACCGGTATCCCCAGGCGGGCCGGCACCGCAGCGCGTGCTGCTTCAGCAGGTGCGGCGAGCCGGGCGTCCGCGGTCGGCCGCTCGGCGAACAGCGCGGCGATGCCGGCGTCGAGGGCGGCGATGTCGGCCCACGGGTCACGACCCTGCCCGCAGCGCAGGCGCGGGTCCAGGCGCACGCCGTCGTCGGGCACGCACCAGCCGACGGCGCGGGCGAGGATGCGCAGCTTGCGCAGTACGTCGGCGCCACCGACGTCCTCGCGCGGGTCGGGCTCGGTCAGACCGAGCGCATGCGCTTGGCGCACGTAGGCCGAGAAGGCGGCGCGGCCGTCGTAGCGGTCGAACAGCCAGGCGAGCGTGCCGGAGAGCACGCCGGCGATCTCGTGCACGGGCTCACCGCAGGCGTGCAGCTCGCGCAGGCGGCGCACCGCGCCCAGACCCGCGCCGACGGTGGCGCTGTCGCCGTAGCGCCAGGGTGCGCGCGCGATCTGTGCCTGCAGTGCCTCGGCGCGTGCGGCCGATTCACCCAGGCCCCGTTTGTTGGCGGTGACGACGATGCGGCCCTGGCGCAGCCACTCGGCGTGACAGCCGGCGACCGCGTCGCTGGCGCTGAGGTCGAGCACCAGTTCGGCTGCATCGGCGATCCGCGGCGCGGGATCGCTGCGCGCGCCGCGCGGCAGCGCGGCCAGCGCGGCGAGGCGGGCGTGCCAGTCGGGTGTGTCGCACGTGCAGGTGCCGCGGGCGTTGACGAGCTGCAGCAGTCGCAGCGGCATCGGTACACCGGCCGATCGCAGCCGTGTGATGCGCGCGACCAGCGCCTGCGCCACCTGGCCGGTGCCGATCAGGGCGAGCATGGTGGGCGTGGCATGCGCGGTGGCGGGATGGGCTTCGACGACGACGTTCATCGCGCCACCTCGCTGCACGGAGTGACCGCGAGCGCGCGCGCCAGCGCCTGCTCGATGTCGGCGACCAGGTCGCGCACGTCCTCGATGCCCACCGACAGCCGCAGCAGGCCATCGCCGATGCCGGCGCGGGCGCGCGCCTCGGGCGGCATCGCCGCGTGGGTCATGGTGGCCGGATGGGCGATCAGGCTTTCCACGCCGCCCAGCGATTCGGCCAGGGTGAAGCAGCGCAGGCCGGCGAGGAAGGCCTCGACCGCCGCCAGTCCGCCGGCCAGCTCGAAGCTCAGCATGGCGCCGAAGCCGCGCTGCTGGCGCGCGGCCAGCGCGTGCTGCGGGTGGGTCGGCAGGCCGGGATAGTGCACCGCGCGCACCGCCGGATGACCGTCGAGCGTGGCGACGAGCACGCCGGCGTTCTCCTCGTGCGCGCGCAGGCGGACGGCGAGCGTGCGCAGGCCACGCAGGGCGAGGTAGCTGTCGAACGGCGCACCGGTCAGGCCGATGGCGTTGGCCCACCAGTCGAGCCGTTCGGCCAGGGCGGCGTCGGCGGCGATCACCGCGCCGCCGACCACGTCGCTGTGGCCGTTGATGTACTTGGTGGTGGAGTGCACGACCAGATCGGCGCCGAGCGCGAGCGGCCGCTGCAGCGCCGGCGACAGGAAGGTGTTGTCGACCGCCACCCGCGCCCCGGCCGCGTGCGCGGCCCGGGCGACGTGGCGGATGTCGACCACGCGCAGCAGCGGATTGCTCGGCGTCTCGATCCATACCAGCGTCGGCGACTGCGCCAGCGCTTCGCCGAGGCTGTGCGGATCGGTGAAGTCGGCCTCGATCAGGCGGAACCGGCCTTGCCCGGCCCAGGCGCGGAACAACCGCTGGCTGCCGCCATAACCATCGTGCGGCGCGACCAGCAGGTCGTCGGCCTCGAGCAGCTGCAGCGCCAGGGCGATCGCCGCCATGCCGCTGGCGGTGACGACGGCGCCGGCGCCGCCCTCGAGCTCGCTCAACGCTTCGGCGAACAGGTCGCGGGTGGGGTTGCCGCTGCGGGTGTAGTCGTAGCGGCGCTTGCCGTTCAGGCCGGCGAAGGAGAAGTTGCTGCTCAGGTGCAGCGGCGGGATGACGGCGCCGAAGGCGGCGTCGCGGTCGATGCCGGCGCGCACGGCCAGCGTCTGCGGATGCAGGCTCATGGTGGGATCCTCTGGAGGCGGGAATGCAGGAACGAAGCGCGGATCAGGCGGGCAGCGCCCGCCCGCGCATTCGCTCCGGCGCGGCGAGGTGGGCCCGCAACCAGTCGGCGATGGCGGCGTCTTCCTTCAGGAAGGCGTCGTGGCCGTAGCGGGAATGGATCAGGCTGAAACCGGCGCCGCAGCGTGCGGCCAGCGCGTGCACGTCCTCGGCCGGCACCAGACGATCCTCGGCGACGGCGAGCAGGTGCAGCCTGGCGCCGTCGAGCGCGGACGGATCGACCCGGTGCAGGTCCAGCGATTCGGACAGTGCGAGGTAGCGGGCGGCGTCGAAGCGGGCGGCGAAGGCCTGGCCCTGCGCGTCGAGATAGTCCT